>DASQWY010000505.1:0-7366 GCA_035640005.1 Actinomycetes bacterium | reverse complement strand
ACCACCGGCTGCCACACGCACGACGTGCAGACCATCGCGGGCGTCGCCTCCGGGTCGTTCACCGCCCCGAACCACGACTACCCGTCCTACCTTGAGATCCAGCTCACGGCGACCGACTCCGGCGGCATGACCGCCACCGCGAGCGTGAACCTGAACCCCAAGACGGTGAACCTCACGTTGCAGTCCAACCCCACCGGCCTGCAACTCACCGAGAGCGCCACCACAGCCAGGACCCCATTCACGTTCACCGCGATCGTGAACGCGCAGATCGTGATCAGCGCCCCGACGCAGAAGTACCGGGGCAAGACCTACACGTGGGTGTCGTGGTCCGACGGCGGCGCCGAGAGCCACATCATCACGGCCCCGGCGACGGCCACCACCTACACCGCCACCTTCCAGCGGACCAAGTAGGCCGCGCCGCGGCTCCCAGCGACCCCGAAGGCAGCCCCAAGGTTGCCTTCGGGGTCGCTCGCTACACCAGGACCATGCGTCGTGCCGATCGAGAGGAGCACACCATGGTCGACCCAGGTTCCGTCGCCGACTGGGCCCAAGCCACCGTCATGGCGGCCGCGCTGGCGGGACTGGCCGCCGCCAGCCTCCGCGCCCTGCGGGAGGAGCTGGCGCGTGAGCCCGCCCCGCAGCCGATCCCCGCGCGGGCGGAGCAGCGCATCGAGGCGGGCGTCACGCGTTGACGCTCCGCCTTCTTCGACGCCCGGCCGTTCGCCCCGCTGTTCGAGGGCCGCTAGCTGGAGCGCCGGAACAGCGGGGCGTGCGGACGGTCAGGTGACGTCGCGGCGGACGACGAAGCGGGTGCCGAGGATGGCGAAGGCGAACCCGTAGGCGGCGAACACCAGTCCCCCGCCCCACCGTGGCAGGTGCGCGCCGCCCGGGCTGGTGAGGGCCGCCGCGGCGGCGCTCGGCAGCCACCTGGCGAGGCTGGGAGCGTGCAGCAGGTCGAGCAGCAGACCCTCGACCAGCAGCGCCCAGACCAGCACGGTGACCAGCGCGGCGACCTGGTTGCGGAGCAGCGCGCCGACGCCGACGCCGACCAGGCCGCACAGGCCGGCGGCCAGCACGGTCCCGAGCAGCACGCGGCCGAGGTCGGCGTCCACCACCGAGACGGCCACGCCCTTGGCGGACAGCCAGGCCACCGCGACGGCCATGGTGACGGCCAGGGTCACGACGGCGAGCGCGATCCCGGTGAGGGCGGCCGCGACCAGCTTGGCGCCCACCACCCGCCCGCGGTCGGGGGTGACCAGGAAGGTCTGGGTGATCGTGTGGTGACGAAACTCCCCGGCCATGGCGAGGATGCCGAGCAGCAGCGCGGCGCCCGACAGCAGCGCCGCCGGGGCGCCGACCAGGGGCGGCAGGCTGTCGGCCGACAGCGGAGGGGCGCCCTGGCGGTCAGTGGTGTTGGCGGCGACGGTGAGGACCGCGAACGCGGCCATGGCGGCGGTCACGCCGTAGACGGTGCGGGTGGTGCGGAGCTTGGCCAGCTCCGCGCGGACGAGCCGGGTCATGCCTGGCCTCCTTGCGGGGTGGTGAGCTCGAGGAAGACCTCCTCGAGGTTGGAGCGCTCGGCGCCCATCTCGTAGATGACGATGCCGGCGGCGGCGGCGGCCCGGCCGACCGCCTCGGTGGTGGTGCCGGCGGCCACGACCTGCTCGGGGCCGCCCAGGTCGGCCCGGACGTCCTGGGCGGCCAGCAGCGCCCGAAGGGATTCCGCCTGGGGCGTGCGGACCCGCACCAGCTGGTCGGTCCGGGCGGTCAGCGCCGCCAGGGTGGACTGGGTGACCAGGCGGCCGCGGGCGATGATCACCACCTGGTCGACGGTCTGGGCCACCTCCGCGAGCACGTGGCTGGAGACCAGCACGGTGTGGCCCTGGTCGGCGAGGTGGCGCAGCAGCCCGCGCAGCCAGTGGACGCCTTCCGGGTCCAGGCCGTTGGCGGGCTCGTCCAGCACCAGCACCTGCGGGTCGCCGAGCAGGGCGGCCGCCAGGCCGAGTCGCTGGCGCATGCCGAGCGAGAAGCCCCCGACCCGGCGGCCGGCCGCGTCGGCCAGGCCGACCTGAGCCAGGACCTGGTCGGCCCGGGCGGACGGCAGGCCGGCGGCGGCGGCGACGACCCGCAGGTGGTCGCGGGCGCTGCGGCCAGGGTGGAAGCTCGACGCCTCCAGCACGGCGCCGACCTGGCGGACCGGCTCGGCGAGCTCCCGGTAGGGCCTGCCGTGGATCCTGGCGGCCCCGGCGGTCGGGGCGACCAGCCCCAGCAGCATCCGCAGGGTGGTGGTCTTGCCGGCTCCGTTGGGCCCCAGGAAGCCGACCACGGTGCCCTGGTCGACCTCGAAGCTGAGCCCGTCGACGGCGACGACCTCCCCGAAGCGCTTGGTGAGCCCCTCGATGGTGATGATGGCCATGGCGGTTCCTCCTGGTTGGCTGCCTCGACGCTACGAGGCCGGGCGGCCGCCGTCGTCGGCCGCCGGATGACACTCGCGCCTCGCCCGCCGGGCGTACGCCGGCGACCGCGTCGGCCCATGGGGCGACGGCTAGGGTGAGCCGGGGGTGATCAGGCCGGTCTCGTAGGCGATCGCGACCAGCTGCGCCCGGTCCCGGGCCTGCAGCTTCGCCAGGACCCGGCTCACGTGCGTCTTGGAGGTGGCGGGGCTCACCACCAGCCGCTCGGCGATCTCGGCGTTCGACAGGCCGCGCGCGACCAGCGCCAGCACCTCCCGTTCCCGGTCGGTGAGCGCCTCCAGCGCGGCGGGGGCGACCCTGGTGGCGCTGGGCCGGCGGGCGAACTCGGCGATCAGCCGGCGGGTGACGCTGGGGGCGAGCAGGGCGTCGCCGGCCGCCACCACCCGGACCGCGGCGAGCAGGTCAGCCGGCGGGGTGTCCTTGAGCAGGAAGCCGCTGGCGCCCGCCCGCAGCGCCTCGTAGACGTACTCGTCGAGGTCGAAGGTGGTCAGCATCAGGATGCGCACCCCGCTGGCCTCCTCCAGGGCGCCGATCCGCCGGGTCGCCTCCAGCCCGTCCAGCAGCGGCATGCGGACGTCCATCAGCACCACGTCGGGCCGTTCCCGGCGCGCCAGCTCGACCGCCTCGGCGCCGTCGGCGGCCTCCCCCACCACCTGCAGGTCGGGCGCGGAGTCGACCAGCACCCGGAACCCCGCCCGGACCAGCGCCTGGTCGTCGGCGACCACCACCCGGACGGTCACGGCGGGCCCGGCTCGAAGGGCAGGCGCGCGGCGACCCGGTAGCCGCCGCCAGGCCTCGGGCCGGCCTCCAGGTCGCCACCGAACAGCGCCACCCGCTCCCGCAACCCGATCAGGCCAACCCCGGTTCCCTCCCCGCCGCCGGCGGTGGCGGCCGCGGCGCCCCGGCCGTCGTCGGTGACCTCGACCGTCACCTGCCGGTCGCCGTAGCAGACCGTCACCTGGGCCCGTGCCGGGCCGGCGTGCTTGAGCACGTTGGTCAGCGCCTCCTGCACGATCCGGTAGGCGGACAGGTCGACCGCGGGCGGCACCTGCGGTCGCGTCCCCTCCACCCGGAGCCTCACCGCCAGGCCCGCCTCGGCCACCTGGCCGAGCAGCGTGTCCAGGGCCGCCAGGCCCGCCGCCGGCGCCAGCTGGCCCTGGCGGTCGCTGTCCGGGCGGAGCACACCCAGCAGGCGCCGCAACTCGTTCAGGGCGGCCCGGCTGGTCGCCTCAACGGCCAGCAGCGCCTTGCGCGCCTCATCGGGCTGGGTTTCCGCCACGTGCGCGCCCACGCCCGACTGCACGGCGATCACGCTCATGCTGTGCGCCAGCACGTCGTGTAGCTCACGCGCGATGCGCAGCCGCTCGTCGGCCACCGCCCGGCGGGCCAGCTGCTCGCGTGCCCGCTCCAGCTCCGCGGTCCGCTCCTCGAGCCGGGCGGCGTGGGCACGGTAGTCGTGGACGAAGTGGCCGAGCAGCCAGGCCGCCGCCAGCACCAGCGTGTTGCCCACCCAGGTCTGCGTCCCGGTCCCGTCCCCGGCGAGCTGCACGCCCGCCAGGGCGACCTCCGCGGCGGCGAGGCCCGCCAGCGACACCCGCCAGCGGCCGTAGGCGGCAACCGCGTAAACGGCCACGAGGATCGCCAGCCCGAGCACCACCGTCGGCAGACCGAGCAGCGCGAACGCCAGGCCGCTCGCCACGCAGGTGGCCAGCACCGCCCCGGGGAAGCGCCGCCGCGCCACCAGCGGCAGGGTGTGCAGCAGGACCAAGGCGTACCCCACGACCAGCCTGGTCCGCGGCAGGCCGGCACCCGAGAGGTCGGAGACGAACAAGCTGGTGCTGAGCCCGGCGGCCGCCACTGCCAAGCCGCCGTCCAACAGCCACCGTCCGGCGGGCCACCGCGGCGGACGCCGGACCCCCACGTCCATGGCATGACGGTATCCCCGCCAGGCCTCGGCGGTGAAGGCGGCGCGGTCAGATATGTTCCCGCTCAATCGCGCAGCATATTGACAATCGTGGTGGAGCGGCAGAACGCGGCAATCCTTGCCGCCTCCGTCAAGTTGCTTCCTATGGACCGGTAGAGGATAATTCGCCCCTCCCGCACGGAGGCAAGATAACCGGTCCGTACACGACGACGGTGCGTGTCCGCCTGGGCGATGGTTACCGCGGCAGCGTCCGGCTATTGGCTTCATGCCATTCGATGCGATCCGCCCGGTAACAAGGAGGGGGCCCCCCAGGATGCGAAGGCTTGCCGTGATCGTCGCCCTGCTGGTGGCCGTGGCCGTGCCGGCCGTGGCCATCTCCGCTTCGGCCCAGACCGAGCCGAACCGCCTGGCGGTGGTCGCCAGCTCCGACCACTGCGCCGGCGGGCTGCCGGTGGTGGACTACACCCTGACCAACCTCTGGCCCACCGCGGTGTCGGTGAAGACCTGGTGGCTGGCTGACGCCTCGGTGTTCGACGTCGTCGGCACCGACAGCCTCGGTCCGGCCCCGGACAGCGCCACCGGGTCGTTCACGCTGCCCTTCGACTTCTACGCGAGCGTGACGGTCTACGCCACCGGCACCTGGCCCGACGGCACGGTGACCACCAACGCCTCCTGGACGATCCCCGTCGCCGACTGCACCGCGGCCCCTCCGGCCACGACGGTCGTGGGGCCGACCACGACGACCACGCCGACGGCCACCAGCGACCCCGGTCCCGACCCTGGTCCCGACCCCGGCAACGGCAACGGCAACGGTCACGGGTACGGCCACACGACCACGACGCTGTCCGACGGTTAGGGGCGAGTCGGCTACAACCTCCCGGCGACCGCCCTGGCCAGGGCCAGCAGGCCGCGGGGGACGCCGCGCGCCCTGGTCCCGCCGGTGAGGTCGAGCAGCCCGACCTGGAACCGGGCCGCTCCCTTGCGCACGTCGAGCAGGCCGGTGTCGGGGGTGAACCAGGCCTCGTCCCCGACCCCGGCCACCGGCTGATCCTGAGCCGTCCGGCCCATCCTGAACTGGGTCTCGGAGGCGGCCGGGCCCTGGTCGAGCTGGACGATCACCTGCCGGCCGCCACCTTCGTCGGAGAACAGGCAGGAGCTGACCAGGAACCCCTGCCGCCGCTGGATCCTGGCGACCGGCCGCTCCAGCACGGCGGCCACCTCAGGGCTGGTGACCAGATGGCAGGGATCGGCGGCGGCCCCGCCCGCCGCCGTCCCGGGCGCGGAGGTGGCGGGCGTGCCGCCGGCCGGTGCCGCGGTGCCGGGCCCGGACGGGGCGGCCGCCGCCCCGCCGGAGGTTGCCGTCGCGGCGCGGTCGGTGGCCGCGACCCTGCTCCCGGCCGGCCCGGCGGCACCTTGACCTCCCGGACTGCCCAGCCCGACCAGGGCGGCCGACACCGCCAGCCCGAGCAGCACGACGGCGGCGGCCCGGGCGGCGGTGACGCGGCTGGCCATCCTGGCGGGTCGTCCGGGGTCAGCCCTTGGGCGGCCCGTTGATGTACTGGAGCGTCTTGACCAGGACGTTGGCACCGACCGACCGGCCGATGGCGTAGCCGTCCTCGTCGGCGTCCTTGAAGTGGATGCCGCCAAGCCGGCGCGACAGGCCGGCGTCCTTGGCGGCGGCGGTCAGCGTGGGCCAGGACAGGACCACGTCGTTGGCGGGGGTGCCGACGGGATGGTCGGCGTTCTGCGGCTCGAACAGCGACGTGCCCGCCTTGATGGTCACGTAGGCGTTGAACGTGTCGCTGCCGGTGAACAGCGACAGGACGGTGGCGGCGGCCGAGCTGAAGGTGCTGTGCCCGGACGGGTACTCCGGGAACGGCGGGGTGACCACCTTGGGCGACTGGTAGGGAAGCCAGGTCTCGCCGGGGACCTGCCCGTAGCCCTGGTACGGCCCCAGCCAGGAGGTGACCGTCATGCCCTTGTACCGGTTGCGGATGGCCGTGATCGGCCGCACGTAGTCCCACTTGAACTTGGTCGCCCACGCCTCGATGCTCGCGTCCAGCAGCGCGTTGCCGAGGGCGAAGAACATCTGCACGTCGTAGTCCAGGCTGTTGTGGCGGATGCGCGACAGCACCTGGGCGATCAGCGCCCAGTGGCCGGGCGGGAACTCCGACCGCGGCCCGTCGGCCCAGAATTCGGCGGTGACCTTCTGCTTGTCGGTGAGGTTGCTGGTGAGGGCCAGCTCGGCGTCGATGTCCTTGGGGTCGAACGAACCGTCCGCCAGCTTGTCGGGGCCGGGCGGCATGTACTGGACCGGGGAGGAGAGCGCGAACGACTTCACGTTCTTCCACTGCGGGGTGGTGGCCACCTGCTGGGCGGGGCAGTCGGTCGCGTCCGGCGGCGGCAGCGGCACGCACAGCGGCTGCCACCGGTCGGGGTTCACGAGCTGGTTCCAGCTGTTGCCCGGCTGGTACCCGGTGGTGTCGGCGTAGCCGCCCAGCTGGTTGGAGCCGTCCGCGTGGCGGTAATCGAGGACCGCCTTGGCCGCGGTGGTCCCGACCGTGGCCGGGGTGGAGGTGTCGGAGCCGTCGACCGCGTAGCCGAGGGAAGCCATCTGCTCGTCGAAGTCGAACTTCCTGGCGGGGAACAGGTCGACCAGGGCGGTGTAGGCCGCGTAGCTGATCGCCTTGTTCTTGTTGGCCAGGGTGAACTCCCTGGGCGGGCGCCGCAGGGTGCCGCCCAGGCGGGTGCCGGTGGCCTTGACGTCGTAGGCCGCCCACGCGTCGAAGATGGCCGTGTGCACCACGTTGATCGCCCTGGCGACGATCGTCGGCCCAGGCGGCAGGGCCCGCACCGCCTGCAGCAGCTCCTCGTCCCACTGCAGCACCAGGTTGTCGTTGGCGGACGGCGGGTACTGGTCGAAGGTGAACAGCGGCGGCGGGTCGGTCTTGTCGTCGGGCGCCGGCGG
>DASQWY010000504.1:0-4428 GCA_035640005.1 Actinomycetes bacterium | reverse complement strand
TCACCGGCCGCCGGCGCCAGCGGACCAAGGGTGGCTACCAGACCAAGAAGGCCGCTGAACAAGCCCTCGCCGAAGCGATCGGCCAATGGCGCGCCGGACGGCTCCCCCAGCGCTCCACCCACACCCTCGGCCACTACCTGGAGCAAGAGTGGCTGCCCGCGGTGAGGCCGCGGCTGCGCCCCTCCACCTGGGCCAACTACCGCACCTACACCGCCGCCTATGTCGTGCCGCTCCTCGGCCAGGTCAAGCTGCAGGCGCTCACCCCCGTGCAACTCAACCACCTCTACGCCCACCTCCTGGAGCGTGGCCGCCGCAAGTCAATCAGCAGCGGCCGAAGGGGGCTGGCGCCAAAGACGGTCCGCAACGTCCACGTGATGCTGCATCGTGCCCTGCACGACGCCATGCGCTGGGGTTACCTGGTCCGCAACGTCGCCGAGGCGGCCGACCCACCGGCCGCCCGCTCCCCCGAGCAGAAGGTCTGGTCACCCCAGGAGCTGGGCGCGTTCCTGGATCATGTCCGTGACGACCGCCTGTACGCCCTGTGGCTGCTGGTCGCCACCACCGGCATGCGCCGCGGCGAGCTCGCCGGGCTGCGCTGGGTCGACGTCGACTTCGACCACGCCACCGTCTCCCCGCTGATCCCCAGGGTGGTCGTTGACCACCAGGTCCACGACTCGGCACCCAAGACCGAGCGGGGCCGGCGCCGCCTAGCGCTCGACCCGATCACCCTGGAGGCGCTGGCCGACCATCGACAGCGTCAGGCTGCCGACCGGAAGGCGGTCGGTCGACGCTACCGCGATGACGGGTACGTGTTCACCTGGCCGGACGGCCGCCCGTTGCACCCCGAAAACATCGCGGCCTGGTTCGAGCAGCACACCAGGGCCGCCGGCCTGCCCAGGATCCGGCTGCACGACGTGCGCCACAGCTACGCCACCGCGGCGCTCAAGGCCGGCATCTCGGCCAAGGTGATCAGCGAGCGCCTGGGCCACGCCAGCGTCGCCTTCACCCTCCAGACCTACGGCCACGTCATCCCCGGCATGGACCGGGACGCGGCGGCGACGGTCGCCGACCTGATCCTCGCCAGCATGCAGAAGGGGTCCGGAACCGTGGTCCCGGACCCCTCCGCTAACAAAACCGCTAACAACGGCCCACAGAGCGACGCACCCATGAAGGAGGTGAAGGACGAACGCCCTGCTCAGCGTAGTGGCGGGGGCGGGATTTGAACCCGCGACCTCTGGGTTATGAGCCCAGCGAGCTACCAGACTGCTCCACCCCGCGGTGCGGGCGCGAAGGTAGCACAGCGGCGGCGTGGCCGCAAAGCGGTCGGCTCAGCCCTTGGGGGTGCCGCCGCTCTGCTGCAGGGCCTGGCTGACCAGGTTGCGCGCCCGGTTGACGTGCTGCTGGTAGCCGGAGAGGTCGCCCTTGGTCAGCGCCTGCTGGGCGGCCTGGAACTCCTGGTCGGCCTGGCGCAGCAGCTGCTGGACGGTCTGGTTGCCCGACGGCGGCGTGGGGGCCGGCGGCTGGGTGGTGCCGCCCGCCGGCGGCGCCTGGCCGCCGATCACCTGCCTGATGGCGTCCGACAGGGTGGAGGCGTAGCCGACGTCGGTGTTGTAGAAGACCGCCACCTTCTGCAGCAGCGGGATCGAGTTGGCGGCCGAGCCCTGCACGAAGATCGGCTGCACGTACAGCAGCGAGTTCTCGATCGGCACCACCAGCAGGTTCCCGAGGATCACCTTGGACCCCTGCTGGTTCAGCAGCGTCAGCTCGGAGGCGATGGTGGTGTTGGCCAGGATGCGCGCGTTCACCTGGGTGGGCCCGAACACGGTGCTGGACCGCGGCAGGCTGAACAGGGTGGTCTTGCCGTAGTCGCTGGGGTCGGAGGACGCCACCATGTAGGAGACCATGTTCTCCTTGCCGTTGGGCGTGAACGGCATGGCCAGGATGAACTCCAGGTTGTTGGTGCCGGGCGGTTTGGTCAGCAGGTAGTACGGCCGGGCCTTGACCGGGGTGACCACCGACAGCGCGCCGCCGCCCTCCTGCCGCTGGATCTCGCCGGAGCGGTCGTCGGGCAGCGCCCAGAAGTCCTCCTTGGAGTAGAAGTCGTCCGGGTCGCCGATGTGGTAGCTGGCGTACATCCAGGTCTGGATGGAGAACAGGTCCTCGGGGTAGCGCAGGTGCGCGGCCAGCCCCGCCGAGATGGTGCCCTTGGGGGCGAACAGGTTCGGGAACGCCTTGCGCCAGGCCCGCAGGATCGGGTCGCTCTCGTCGAAGGCGTACAGGGTGACCGCGCCGGTGTAGGCGTCGACCACGGCCTTGACCGAGTTGCGGATGTAGTTGCCCTGGCCCTGCACGCCCGGGCCGACGTCGGAGGTGCGGCGGGCGGCGTCGCCCAGGTCGATCCGCTGCGAGTACGGGTAGTTGTTGGTGGTGGTGTAGCCGTCGCGGACGAAGAAGATCTTCCCCTCCACCACCACCGCGTACGGGTCGCCGTCCCACTGCAGGAACGGCGCGACCTGCTCGACGCGGTCGCGGACGTCGCGGTTGAACAGCAGCCGCGAGCGGCTGGTGACGTTGCCGGAGATGAGCAGGTTGATGTCGCGGAAGCGCAGGGCGAAGGCCAGCCGGCGGCCCATGTCGGACAGCTGGATGCCGCCCGAGCCGTTGTAGCTGAACGTGTTGGTGCCCGCCCCGCCGGACGCGCTGGTGTTGTCCCCGCCCACCGACGGGCCGTCGATCTCCGGCTGCCTGGTGCCGACGACCACGTAGTCGGGGGCCGCGCCGGGCGGCTCGCCGAAGTAGATGCGCGGCTGGGTGACCCGGATCTTGGCGTTGGTCTGGTCGAAGTTGGCGGTGATGAAGTCCGGCTGCCCCTGGTTGACCGAGGTGTTCACCTGGGTCGCCACCACCCCGTAGCCGTGGGTGTAGGCCAGGTGCAGGTTCTGCCAGGTGCGCGCGGACGGCGCCAGCAGGTTCGGGTCGACCTCGCGGGCGGAGATCATCACCTGCCGGGGCTCGCTGTCGACCGGGTAGCGGTCCACGTCCACGTCGCTGAAGGAGTAGTACGGGGCGATCGCCTGCAGGTTCTGGACGGCGGGCTTGAGCACCTCCGGGTCCCACAAGCGGATGTTGTCGACGGTGGTCTGGTTGGCGGCGACGTCCTTGGTCTGCAGCGTGCCGTTGGCGGTGAACGACTTGATGTTCACGTCGCCGAGGCCGAAGGCCGTGCGGGTGGCGGCGATGTTGCGGGCGATGTAGGGCCGCTCGCGCTGCAGCTCCTGCGGGGCCACCCGGAAGCGCTGGAACACCGCCGGGACCAGGCCACCGACGATCAGCGACACGCCGGCCAGCAGCACGATGCTGACCAGCGGCGCGCCCAGCCAGCGGGTCCTGGCGCCCCAGAAGAACAGCCCGGCGCAGATCAGCGCCACCCAGAACAGCAGCTCGAGCGCTGGGAGCTGGGCCTTGACGTCGGTATAGGAGGCGCCGGCGACCACCCCGCGTGGCGAGAACAGCAGCTGGAACTTGTCCAGCCAGTAGCCCCACGCCTTCAGGGCGATGATCAGCCCGAGCAGCACCGACAGGTGGGACTGGGCCTGGGGGGCGATGCGCCCCGACTCGGCCTGCGGGCGGATGCCGCCGAGCACGTAGTGGCCGGCGGCGACCAGCAGCGTCGCCAGCACCAGCGTGCTGAACAGCCAGCCGAAGGTCGCCCGCAGGAACGGCAGCTGGAAGACGTAGAAGCCGACGTCCTTGCCGAACAGCGGGTCGCGCTGGCCGAAGGCCACCTGGTTGCGCCACAGCAGGAAGGTCTGCCACAGCCCCGACGCCTGCAGCCCCACGACCAGGCCGAGGAAGGCCGACACCCCGATCCGCAGGGGGCGCAGGTAGGGGGCCAGCACCGCTCGGGCCCGCTCCAC
This sequence comes from Actinomycetes bacterium, assembly GCA_035640005.1. Classification (GTDB taxonomy): domain Bacteria; phylum Actinomycetota; class CALGFH01; order CALGFH01; family CALGFH01; genus DASQWY01. Next base: position 511 of record DASQWY010000504.1, on the reverse strand, counting down.
CTGCGGCCTGGCCACCACGGCCAGCCCGTAGCGCGGGGCGAGCCGCTCCACCAGCCACAGGTTGACGCCGACGATCAGCGCGGTGCCGACCCCGGCCAGCAGGCCGAGCAGGACCTTGGCGCGCAGCGCCCCCCAGAACACCGCCGTCTTGTCGACCTCCCGGAACCACAGCAGATCGGTGTAGAAGCGTGACAGGCTGCCGATCGCGGCGAGCAGGACGAAGGCGAGCAGCAGGACGGCGAGCGTCCAGCGCCGCGGGGGGCGGCGGGCTGCGACCACGAGCGACCCTTTCCGGTTGAGCACGCGCGCGAGCGCCTTGCTGAGCACCCTAGCACGCGCCTTCGGGCTCGGCCTGCCCGTACCCTTCTGGGCCCTACGCCCGCCTGTTACCGAGAAGCCGCCGCCCGGATGCGGCGCCCGGGGTCGGCCCCGACCGGTTCGCGGGGTCGGCCCCGGCTGGACGGGGTGTCAGCAGCCGGGCGCGCGCGCGGCGGCGGGCGGCTGGCGTAGG
>DASQWY010000503.1:0-10495 GCA_035640005.1 Actinomycetes bacterium | reverse complement strand
CCGGCCATGGCGGGGGCTTCGGCGCCCGCCGCGCCGTAGAACACCCCCATCCCAACCAGCCGCTCCAGGGCCGGGATCCCCAGCCGGCGGTAGGTCACGCCGGCCGCGACCAGCACCGCCCGCCCGACGGCCGTGCCTTCCTCGCTCAAGGCGACCAGCCGCTGGTCGCCGCGGGGCCGCAGCGCGACCGCCCGCTGCGTGAACGCGAACTCGGCGCCGAACAGCACCGCCTGCTCCCAGGCGCGGTGCGCGAGCTCGCTGCCGCCGATGCCCCGAGGAAAGCCCAGGTAGTTGCGGATCATCGAGCTGCTGCCGGCCTGCCCGCCGATGGACCACGACTCGATGACCAGGGTCCGCAGCCCCTCGGAGGCGCCGTTGACGGCCGCCGCCAGTCCGGCCGGTCCGGCACCGAGGACGACCAGGTCATAGACCCCCGACGACGGCCTGGTGGTGACCCCGTGGGCGGCCGCGACCTCGGCGTCGCCCGGATCGTGCAGGACCGAGCCGTCGTGGCGGACGAGCGCGGGAAGGCGCCGCACGTCGATCCCGAACTCGCGCATCAGCTGCCGCCCACGCTCGGAAGCCACCGGGTGGAACTCGAAAGGGACGCTGCTGCGGGTCAACACGTCCCGCAGGGCGTGGCTGCGCGGCGACCACTGCTCGCCGACGATGCGGTAGACCACGTGATGGGGCCGGTGGGCCACCGTCCAGGCGCTGAGCGCCTCCTGCACCTGCGGGTACACCCACTCCTCGGGGGTGACCCAGCCCTTCACCACCGCGAAGTCGATCCGGCCCAGCGCCGTCGCCCGCCGCAGCGTCGCCAGCTCGCTGAAGGGAATGCGCGTGTGGTAGCGGTCCATCGCCACCAGCAGCACCCGGCTGGCGTCCCGGTGCAGCAGGTGCGCCCGCTCCAGGAACTCCACACCGTCCACGCCGCCCAGGTGCAGGTCGGCTGCCACCAGCGCAACCTGCTCGCCGCGGTCTGCCAGCCCCTGCAGGATGTCCAGACCGGCCTGGGGAGAATCGGCGGTCAAGATGTGATAGTCGGCCCCGAAGCGGCGAGCCAACGCCGACTCGGTCGCGGCGCGGGCCTTGGGATCGGCGTCCGCGATCAAGAGGGCAGGGAGCCCACGGGCGGCCGCGTCGGTGGTCCCATCGTGGGTGGTCATGGTCGTCCTTTCGACAGCTCCAGCCGGCTCAGGCATCCTCAAACGTGACCGCCACGTAGGGCACCGCCGGCTGGGCTCCTCATGGACGGCCATCCTCGCCCAACCCCTGGGGTCGACCTCAACCACAGCGGTCTCTGTACCCCGGGAGTACCCCGCACGACCGGGCCGGCGTCACGATCCACGTCGTGCTCGGCGAGGAGGTCGCCGCGTCACCGCAGCCCGATCATGATGCGCCAAGCAGGTGCATCGCCGAACTCGGCGCGGCAGCGGCCGCCCGGTCGACTGACGGAGGTGATCGTGGAGGAGTCCCGTGCCGGCGGCGACCGGCAGAGCATCCTGCAGTTCATGACCACAGAGCACTTCACGCTCCAGACCGCCCGGGCAGTCGCCAACGCCGAGATCACCAGCCGGCTGCAGCTGTACCTGGGCACCTTGTCGAGCTCGATCATCGCCTTGGCGCTGACCGCGCAGCTGTCGGGGTTGGGCTTTGCCTTCCGGGGGTTCGCGCTGGTGCTGCTCCCGGTGGTGTTCTTCCTGGGGGTGGTGACCCACGGGCGGCTGCTGCAGGTCAACGCTGAGTGGCGGCTGTACGGGCAGGGCATGAACCGGATCCGCCACTACTTCCTGGAACTTGCCCCGGAGATGGAACGCTACTTTGTGCTGCCGGCCACCGACGACCCCTGGGTCACCCTGGCCGCGGTCGGCATCCAGCGCTGGCGCAACCCCTGGTGGCAGGCGCTGCTGACCGCCGGCTCCATGATCGTGGTCGTCAACAGTGTGCTGGCCGGGGTGGTTGCGGGGCTGTTGTGGCGCAGCGTCGCCGGGCCGTCGGGGCCGCTGCCGCTGGCCCTGGCCGCGGCGGTGGGCTTCCTGCTCAGCCTGGTGAGCCAGGGCACCTATGGACAGCGGGCGTTCCGCCGCGACCTGGAAGCCTCCACGGTGGCCTTCCCTACCGGCAATCACCACCGCTGACCTGACGGGAGGTTTGGGGCGTTGACCTGCTGTTTTGGGAGCTGGCGCCGGGACTCGAACCCGGAACCTGCTGTTTACAAGACAGCCGCGCTGCCAGTTGCGCCACGCCAGCGGGTGGGGAAAGGGTAGCTCAGGGCGGGGGGAGGCCGCGGCGGCGGCGGACCTCGAACAGGGCGAGGGCGCCGGCGACCGAGGCGTTGAGGCTGCCGATGTGGCCGGCCATGGGGATGCGCACCAGGGCGTCGCAGGTCTCGCGGACCAGGCGGCGGAGGCCGGCGCCTTCGCTGCCGACCACGACGCAGACGGGCTCGTCGGCCAGCTGCAGGTCGAACAGGCTGGCGGGCGCGTCGCCGTCCAGGCCGAGGCACCACAGGCCGGAGTCGCGGAGGCGCTCCAGGGCGCGGACCAGGTTGGCGACCTCGGCGACCGGCAGGTGCTCCAGCGCGCCGGCCGAGGACTTGACGGCCACGGCGGACAGCGGGGCGCTGCCGTGCCTGGGCACGACCAGGCCGTGGCAGCCGGCCGCTTCGGCGCTGCGGGCGAGTGCGCCGAGGTTGTGCGGGTCCTCGACCCCGTCGAGGGCGAGGAAGAACGGCGGCTCGCGGCCGGCCAGGGGGATCGCCAGCAGCTCGTCGACGTCGATGGGTTGCAGCGGGGCGACCACCGCGAGGACGCCCTGGTGGGCGCCGGTGGCGGCCTCGGCGTCGAGCAGGGAGCGGGGCACGCTCTCGACCGGCACCCCGCGCCGGCCGGCCAGGTCGAGCAGGTCGGCGAGGCCGCCGCGGCCGGCGCCGGCGGCGATCAGGATGCGGTCGACCGCGCGGCCGGCGCGGAGCGCCTCCACCACCGGCCGGCGGCCCTCGATCAGCACCCGGCCGGGGCCGGGGCGCAGGGACTCGCGGGCGGCGTCGAACTGGCCGCGGCGGCGGGCCTGCTTGGCGCCGCGGCCGGCGCCGCCGGCGGCGCGGCGCTTCTCGGCGGGAGCCTGGGGCCGGCGCACCTCCCCGCCGGGCGGCCGAGGGGACGCCGCCCTGGACGGGTTGCCGGACGAGCGTCCTGGGCGGCCGGCGCGGCCGGCGCGGCGGCGGTCGGGGTCGCCGCGGCCCCGACCTAGCGGGCGAGGTGCCATCGGGGGCCGCCGGCACGGTCCTCGACCCGGATGCCGGCGGCGGCCAGGCGCTCGCGGATCATGTCGGCGGCGGCGAAGTCGCGCGCCGCCCGGGCCCGCTCGCGCAGGTCGAGCACCAGGTCGAGCACTGCCGGGAAGGCGGCGGGGTCGGGCAGCTCCAGCAGGGGCGTGAAGCCGAGCCGGCCGGCCAGCTCCGTGAACGTGGCCAGCCGGCCCCTGAGCTCGGCCTGGGCGGCGGCGTCGCCGCGCTCGGCCCTGGCGATCAGGGGGTTGGCCGCGGCGACCATGTCGAACAGCACGGCCAGCGCGGCCGGCACGCCGAGGTCGTCGTCGAGGGCGGCGACGAACCGCTCCCTCCAACCGTCCCCGTCCGCCTCGGCCAAGCCGGGACCCGGGGCGTCGGGCAGGGCGCGGGCGGCGTTGGTGGCGAAGGTCGCCAGCCGCTCGTAGGCGGCGGCCGCCTCGTCCAGCACCTCGAAGGAGAAGTCCAGCGGGCCGCGGTAGTGCGCGCCGAGCAGCGCGTAGCGCAGCACCGGCCCGCGGTAGCGCTTCAGCAGCTCGCGCGGGCTGACCACGTTCCCGACCGACTTGGCCATCTTCTCGCCCTTGAACTCCAGGAAGGCGTTGTGCAGCCAGTGGCGGGCGAAGGTCTCGCCGGTCGCCCCCTCGGCCTGGGCGATCTCGTTCTCGTGGTGCGGGAAGATCAGGTCCTCGCCACCGCCGTGGATGTCGAAGCCGCGGCCGAGGTACTTGGCGGCCATGGCCGAGCACTCGATGTGCCAGCCGGGCCGGCCCGGCCCCCACGGCGAGTCCCAGGTCGGCTCGCCCGGCTTGGCGCCCTTCCACAGGGCGAAGTCCAGCGGGTCGTGCTTGACCGGGTTGAGCTCGACGCGGGCGCCGGCCTGCAGCTCCGACAGGTGGCGGCCGGACAGCTTGCCGTACCCGGGGAACTCGCGGACCGAGTAGTAGACGTCGTCGCCGGCCTGGTAGGCCAGGCCCCGCTTCACCAGCAGGCCGATCAGCTCCAGCATCTCCGGGACGTGGCCGGACGCCCGCGGGGCGATGTCGGGGGGGAGCACCCCGATCGTGGCCGCCAGCTCCTCGTACACGCGGGTCCAGCGCTCGGCGACCACGAACGCCCGCAGCGGGTCGTGGCCGGACGCCTCGATGATGCGGTCGTCGACGTCGGTGTAGTTGCGCACGAACAGCACCTCGTAGCCGGAGGCGACCAGGTGCCGGCGGAGCACGTCGAAGACGGCGACGTTGCGGAGGTTGCCGATGTGCGGCTCGTCGTAGACGGTGGGCCCGCACAGGTAGATGCCGACCTTGCCCTCGTCGCGGGGGACGAACGGCTGCTTGCGCCGGGTCAGCGTGTCGTACAGCTGCAGGGCCACGGTCGGCTCCATCGGTCGGTCCGGAACGAACTCGTATGGTACGGCTCAGCCGCCCGCCGCCACCACGAGGCAGACGGCCGAGGCGGCGATGCCCTCGCCCCGGCCGGTGAACCCGAGGCCCTCGCTCGCCTTGGGCGTCACCCTGACCTGGTCGCCGGCCAGGCCGAACGCCCCGGCCAGGTTGGCCGCCATGCCGTCGACCAGGCCGGCCAGGCGCGGCCGGTCGCACAGCACCGTCACCGTCAGGTTGCCGACCGCCCAGCCGGCCCCGGCGACCAGCTTGGCGACCCGGCGGCACAGCTCCATGGAGGACACGCCGCTCCAGCGCGGGTCGTCGGCCCGGAACTGGCTGCCCAGGTCGTCCAGGCCGGCCGCGCCGAGCAGGGCGTCGCAGGCCGCGTGGGCGACCACGTCGGCGTCGGAGTGACCAGCCAGGCCGAGCTCGAACGGGACGGTCACGCCGCCCAGCACCAGCGGCCGCCCGGCCACCAGCGGGTGGACGTCGATGCCATGGCCGACCCGGAACCGTGGCGGGCCGCTCACCGCGACCGCCTCGCCAGGATCGCCTCGGCCACGACCAAGTCGAGCACGGTGGTCACCTTGAGGTTCTCGGCCGACCCGGGCACCACCCGGACCGGGTGGCCGGCCAGCTCGACCAGGGCGGCCTCGTCGGTCGCGTCCACGCCGGCCAGGGCGGCGGCGCGGTGCGCCTCCTCCAGCACCTGGCGGACGAACAGCTGCGGGGTCTGCACGGCGCGCAGCGCCTGGCGGTCGACCACGCCGCCGGAGCGGCCGCCCTCCCCGACCCGGCGGACGGTGTCCACCACCGGCACGCCGGGCACCACCCCCGCCGGCCGCTCCGGGTCGCCCTCCAGCAGCCCGAGCAGGCGGTCCACCTCGCCGGGCTCGACCAGCGGCCGGGCCGCGTCGTGGACGGCGACGTAGGCGGGGCCGGGCGGCAGGGCCTCCAGCCCGGAGGCGACGCTCGCCTGGCGGGTCGGGCCGCCGGCGACGACCGTCGCCAGCTTCGCGAACCCCTCGTCGGCGAGTAGCGCGCCGGTGGCGTCCAGCGCCCGCGGGTGGGCGACGACCACCACCGCGGTGACGCAGCGGTTGGCGGCCAGCGCGGCCAGCGCGTGCGCCAGCAGCGGCCGGCCGGCCAGCGGGACGAGCGCCTTGGCGCCGGGGGTGCCGAGCCGGCGGCCGACCCCGGCGGCCGGCACGACGACGCCGACCTCGGCCCCGGTGGAGGCCGCCCGGGAGGATGGCGCCGCGGCTGCTACGACTCGAGCGCCTCGTCGACCATGAGGATGGCCTTGCCCTCGTCGCAGTGGCATGCGAGCACCAGCTCGGAGACGAGGATCTGGCGGGAGCGCTGCAGCATGCGCTTCTCGCCGGCGGACAGGCCCTTCTCGCGGTCGCGGACGGTCAGGTCGCGGACGACCTCGGCGACCTGGAAGATGTCGCCGGACTGGAGGCGCTCGATGTTGCCCTTGAAGCGGCGGCTCCAGTTGCCCTGGGTGGAGGACTCGCCGGTGCGCAGGATCTCGAAGACGCCCTCGACGTCGTCGGAGCTGCAGACCTCCCGGATGCCGACCTCCTGGCAGTTGTCACGCGGGACCATGAGGGTCAGGTCACCGTACGTCAGCTTGAGGACGAGGTACTCCCTGGTCTCGCCGCCTACCTCGCGATCCTGCAGGCCCTCGATGACCGCGGCGCCGTGCTGCGGGTAGATGACGCTGTCCCCGACCTTGAACATACGCGCAAACCCCTTCCCTCGAATGGAACCTCTGAAGGGTAACACTTTCCGAGCCTCGGGTACAACTGAAGCCGCAGGTAGATGGCCTGTTCGGCGTCATCCGGGCAGGGTGTGTCGCTCCGGGCGGATGCCGTCGGCGAGCTTGAACAGCCCCTCGTGCAGCTGCCTGGCGCGGCCCTCGCCGACGCCCTCCACCTCCTCCAGGTCCTCCAGGCCCGCGGCGAGGATCACCCGCAGCGAGCCGAAGCGGTCGACGACCCGCTCGACCACCGGCGCGGCCAGGTGCGGCACCCGGCCGAGCACCCGGTAGCCGCGCGGCACCATCGGCGTGTCCAGCGCCTCCGGCTCGCCGCCCAGGTTGACCGCCTTGGCCAGCACCGGCACGTCGGCCAGCTCCTCCGGGGTGAGCCGCCCCAGCTCCGCCAGGACGTCGGCGAGCTGCCAGCCGCGGCGTGGCCGCAGGTGGTCGCGGACGGCCAGGGTCTTCTCGTCGTCCACGCCGGCGGCCAGCTCGTCGAGCTGCAGGTGCAGCAGGCGGCCGTCGCTGCCGAGCTCGGCCACGTGCTGTTCCAGCTCCTCGGCGACCCGGCGGACCATCTCGGCCCTGGCCAGCAGCAACAGCACGTCGCCCTGGGTGGCGCGGCCGCTGAGCTCCAGGCTGCTCAGGGAGGCGCTGGCCTCGTCGAAGCGGGCGCGGTAGTGGTCCAGGGTCTGGACCGCCTGGTTGGCGCGGGACAGCACCGACCAGGCGTCCTCCAGCACGTGCCGCCACCCCTCCAGGTAGAGGGTGATCATGCGCATCGACTCGGACACCGAGACCACCGGCAGCCGTGTCTGCCTGGCCACCCGCTCGGCGGTGCGGTGGCGGGTGCCGGTCTCCATGGTGGGGACCTCGCGGTCCGGCATCAGGTGGACGTTGGCCCACAGGATGCGGTCGGCGTCCTCGTCCAGGATCAGGGCGCCGTCCATCTTGGCCAGCTCGGAGATCCGCTGGGCGGTGAACGGCACGTCGATGCGGAAGCCGCCGGTGAACAGCCCCTCCTCCGCCCGGGTGGGGACGCCGAGCACCACCAGCGCGCCGGTGCTGGCCCGCAGGATGCGCTCCAGGCCCTCGCGCAGCGGGGTGCCGGGGGCGACCCGGCGCAGCACGCCGATCTGGCGGGCGTCCAGCCGCTGGGTGCCGACCGGGACGATCTCCCTGCGGGTGGTCATCGGCGCGCCTCCACCGCCGGGGCCTTGGCGCGCACTGCGGCCGCGGCCGGCACCGCCAGCGCCTCGGCCACCGAGGCGACCGGGACCAGCTCCAGGTCGGCGGCCGCGCGGTCGACGCCGCGCAGGGCCGGGCCGGTGGCGGGCACCAGCGCGCGCCGGAAGCCGAGCCGGGCCGCCTCGGCCAGCCGGCGCGGCAGCTGCGGCACCGGGCGGACCTCGCCGCCGAGCCCGACCTCGCCGAAGGCGGCCAGGTCGCTGGGGACCGGCCAGTCCCTGGCGGCGGAGGCCAGCGCGAGGCAGACGGCCAGGTCGGCGGCTGGTTCGGTGAGCCGCACCCCGCCGGCGGTGGCGGCGAACACGTCGTGACCGGCCAGGCTGACCCGCGCCCTCCGCTCGCACACCGCCACCAGGATCGCCAGCCGCCCGGGGTCGAGGCCCTGCGCGGTCCGCCGCGGCACCGCCAGGCCGCTGGGCACCACCAGCGCCTGCACCTCGGTGACCAGGGGGCGCCGGCCCTCCAGGCTGACCGTGCAGGCCACCCCGGGCACGCCCGCCTGCCTGGCCGACAGGAACAGCCGCGACGGGTCGGCCAGCGGCTCCAGGCCCGCCTCGGTCATCTCGAAGCAGCCGACCTCGTAGGCGGGGCCGTAGCGGTTCTTGGTGCAGCGGACCAGCCGCAGGGCGTGGTGCTGGTCGCCCTCGAAGTTGAGCACCACGTCCACCAGGTGCTCCAGGGTCTTGGGGCCGGCCACGGCGCCGTCCTTGGTGACCTGGCCGACCAGGAAGGTGGCGATGGCGCGCTCCTTGGCCAGGCGGACCAGCTGGGCGGCGACCTCGCGGACCTGGCCGACGCCGCCGGGCGCGCCGGCCAGCTCGGGGTCGGCGACTGTCTGGACCGAGTCGACCACCACCACCTCGGGCCGCAGCGCCTCGATCTGGGCGCGGATGGTGCCGAGGTCGGTCTCGGCCGCCAGCAGCAGCCGCGGGTGCAGCGCGTCCAGCCGCTCGGCCCGGAGGCGGACCTGCTCGCGGGACTCCTCGGCGCAGACGTACAGCACCGGGCCGGCGGCGGCCAGCCCGGCGAGCACGCCGAGCAGCAGGGTCGACTTGTCGATGCCCGGCTCGCCGGCCAGCAGCACCACCGAGCCGGGGACCAGCCCGCCGCCGAGCACGCGGTCCAGCTCGCCGACGCCGGTCGGGCGGTGGGCGCCGGCCTGGGCGGCGACCTCGGTGATCGGGACCGCGGGGGCGACCGGGCCGAGCGCCCTCGGCGGCCCGGTCCGCTCCACGACCTCCTCGACCAGGGTGTTCCAGGCGCCGCAGGACGGGCAGCGGCCGACCCAGCGCGGGGTCGAGGCGCCGCACTCGGTGCAGGCGAAGGCGGTCCGGACGGTCCTGGCCACGACGTCGAGAGCCCCCAGGGCGAGCGCCGGCCCGGGTGGACCGGCGCGGACGGTGCGTCCCCGTCCCGGCGGCCGGCGGAGACGCTTGGCCTGCGAGAAGGCTAGCACGCTGCCCCAACAGCCGGCGTTCGTCCACAATGACGGGGTGGACGGCGGCGCCAGGGATCCTCGCGAGCTGCTCGGCCTGCTGGCCGACCCGGACCGGCTGCGGGTGGTGGCGGCGGTGGCGCTCGGCGCCCACCTGCTGCCCGAGGTGACGGCGGCCACCGGCCTGGCGCCGCGGGCGGCGTCCAGGGCGCTGGCGCGGCTGGCCGCCGGCGGGCTGCTGGAGGGCGCCGCCGACAAGGGCTACCACGTCAGCATGGAGACCTTGCGGGCGGCGGCCAGGCCACCGGCCGAGCCCGCCGAGCAGGCCGAGGGAGCGGACGCGGTGCTCGGCCGCTTCCTGCGCGGCGGGCGGCTGCTGGCGATCCCGGCGGCCAGGGCCAAGCGGCTGCTGGTCCTCGACCACCTGGCCGGGCTGTTCGAGCCGGGCAAGCGCTACCCGGAGGCCGACGTCAACCAGGCGCTGCGCGCCTACCACCCGGACTGGGCGGCGCTGCGCCGCTACCTGGTCGACGAGGGGTTCCTCGCCCGCGAGGACGTGGAGGGGCCCGACGGCCGCTCGGTGATGGTCTACTGGCGGACCGGCGGCAGCGTGGAGGTCGACGAGTCCGGTTAGCGGCCGGCCGGGACCAGCCCGGCGACCGCCGGCGCCACCTCGGCGAGCCGGTCGAGGGAGCCCTCGCGGTGCTCGTCGGGCGGCTCCACGATCGCCAGGTCCACGCCCAGCTCGCCGAGCCGCCCGAAGCGGTCGAGCAGCTGCTCGGCCGACTCGCCGCCGTCCAGCTGCCCGTAGGTGGTCCGCTGCAGCTGCTCGTACGGCCGGCCGGCGGCGGCGCAGTGGTCGCGCAGCACCGCCAGCTTGCGGCGCAGCCCGTCCGGGCCCAGCACCTCGAACAGGTTGCAGGCGTCGCCGTACCTGGCGACCAGGCGCAGGGTCTTCCGCTCGCCGCCGCCGCCGACCATGATCGGCGGGTGCGGCCGGCGCAGCGCGTTCGGGGAGTTGAGCGGCCGTTCCAGGCGGTAGTGCCTGCCCTCGAAGGGGCTGGCGTCGCCCGCCCACATCTGCCGTGCCAGCCGCAGCGTCTCCTCCAGGCGCTCGAAGCGCTCGGCCAGCGGCGGGAACGGGATCCCCAGGCCGCGGCTCTCCAGCTCGTTCCAGGCCGCGCCGATGCCGAGCCAGGCGCAGCCGCCCGACAGCACGTCCAGGGTCGTCACCGTCTTCAGCAGCACCCCCGGGTGGCGCGGGGTCACGCCGGTGACCAGCGCGCCCAGCTCGATCCGCTCGGTGCGGCCGGCGGCGAACGCCAGCGTGGTGTAGGCCTCCAGCATCTCGTGCTCGGGCGGGCCGAACA
>DASQWY010000502.1:0-7761 GCA_035640005.1 Actinomycetes bacterium | reverse complement strand
AGGGCGACGAACACGCAGGTCAGCGGCAGCATCCACAGCGCGGGGCTGCGGTAGGTCAAAAGCAGGATGACGACCACGATCGCCGCGGTGACGTACAGCAGGGTGGTGTCGAAGCCGGAGAACACGTTGGCGAAGTCGGCGAAGTACCCGCCGGGCCCGGTCACGTACCCGTGCAGGTCGCCGGCGTCGGCGTGGACGATCGAGCGCATCTGCTCGACCCGCGGGCTGAGCTGCTGCCAGCCGTTGCCCTCGGCGTCGACCTTGACGGGCACGACCACCTGGAGCGCGCTGCCGTCCCTGGACGGGATCGGGCCGAGGATCTGGCCGGTCACGTCCTGCACGCCGCGGAACCGCTGGATGTCGGCGGCCGCCTTGGCGCGGTCGGCCGCGGTCACCGGGCCGCCCGAGCGCTCGTAGACCACCAGCACCGGGAAGACGTCGCTCGGCGTGAACTTCTTGGCCAGGTCGACGACCTGGGTGGACTCGGCGTTCTTCGGCAGCCACGAGGACGCGTCGTTCTTCTGCGCGCTGTTCAGCTTGCCGGAAAGCGGCCCGGCGATCGCGAACACCGCGATCCAGAAGACCAGCACCCCCCACTTGCTCCAGCGTCCGCAGACCAGGCTTGCGATCCGTCTTCCAGCCATAACCCCTCCGGGATGTCCCCCTCGGCATCAGTCACACGACGATCAGGATGCATGGTACCGGTAGGCCCGGTCAAGACATATCGCGTCACGGCTTCGTGAACGCGCTACGGATTGCTCCACAGGCAGAACGGGTGCCCTGCCGGGTCCAGGTGGACCCGCACGTCCTGCTGCGGCTGGTAGTCCGCCAGGGTCGCGCCCGCGGCGACCGCCTGGGCGCTGGCGGCGTCCAGGTCGTCCACCTCGATGTCCAGGTGCACCTGCATCTGCTGGTCGCCGGGACCGGCGGGCCAGGTGGGCCGGGTGTACGCCGACTCGTACTGGAACGAGAGTCCCGCCCCGCCGCCCGGCGGGCGCAGCGTCGCCCAGTCGGGCTCGTCCCGCCCGATCGGCCAGCCGAGCAGCCGCTGGTAGAAGCGGGCCAGCGAGCGCGGGTCGGGCGCGTCCAGCACCGCGGCGGTCAGCGTGCATCGCGGTCCGGTGGTCATGCTCCCTCCTGCGAGTGTTGGAGACACGGTTCCCATGGCACAGGCGCTCTTGGAGGGCGTGGGGGGAGCGAGCTCCCCCCACATGGGACGAGGAGCCGCGCGAGACCACCCCCCCCACCGAAAATTCCTCAAGCAGACCGTGACAATATCCATTCGGCGGCCTGGGCCAGGTCGCCGACCACCACGTCGGCGGCGGAGAAGTCCAGGCCGGCGACCAGCGCGTGGGGGACGGCCACCACCCGCATGCCGGCGGCGCGGGCGGCGGCGATGCCGTGGGGGGCGTCCTCGATCGCCACGCAGTCGGCCGGGTCGGCCGCCAGGCGCTCCGCCGCCAGCAGGTACACGTCCGGGTGCGGCTTGCCCCGCTCGACGTCCTCGCCGGACACCACCGCGGCGAACGCCTCCCGCACGCCCAGGCGGCCGAGCACGTGCTCGACGTAGGCGCGGGTGCCGGAGGTGGCCACCGCCAAGGGCAGGCCGGCCCCGGCGAGCCGGTCGAGCGCCTCGCGCAGCTTCGGCATCGGCTCGACCCGCTCCTCGGCCAGCCGCCAGTAGGCGGCCTCCAGGTCGGCGAGGGTCTCGGCCGGGCTGCGGCGCACCAGCGGCGCCAGCGACTCGGCCATCTCGCGCACCCGCCGGCCCATCATCGCCGCGAACAGCTCCGGCTCGGCCTCCACCCCGCGGGCGGCCAGGTAGTCGACGGTGGCGCGCTCGCGGGCCGCCTCGGAGTCGACGATCACGCCGTCCAGGTCGAAGACGACCCGCCTGGCCGCGCCGCCGCCGGTCGCGGGCCCGCTCAGGACGCCGGGGGCGCGGCGGTGGGCTCGGGCCCGGCGCCGTCGCCGGACGGCCGCGTCACGCCCGACGGGGCGGTGCTGGAGCCGATCATCGGCACGACCTGCCTGGCGGTGATGATCTCGTCGATCATGCCGTACTCGAGCGCCTGGTCGGCCGACATGATGAAGTCGCGGTCGGTGTCCTTGGAGATCTTCTCGACCGTCTGGCCGGTGTGCCTGGCCATGATCTCGTCCAGCAGCCGGCGCAGGCGCAGGATCTCCCTGGCCTGGATCTCGATGTCGGCCGACTGGCCGCGCGCCCCGCCCGACGGCTGGTGGATGAGGATGGTCGAGTGGGGCAGGGCGTAGCGCTTGCCCTTGGTCCCCGCCGCCAGGATGGTGGCGGCGGCCGACGCGGCCATGCCCATGCAGATGGTGGAGACGTCCGGCTTGACGTACTGCATGGTGTCGTAGATGGCCAGCAGGTCGGTGATGGAGCCGCCCGGCGAGTTGATGTAGAGCGAGATGTCCTTCTCGGGGTCCTCGCTCTCCAGGTGCAGCAGCTGGGCCATGATCAGGTTGGCCACGGTGTCGTCGATTGGCGTGCCGAGGAAGATGATGCGGTCCTTCAGCAGCCGCGAGAAGATGTCGAACGAGCGCTCGCCGCGGCTGGTCTGCTCGATGACGATCGGGACCAGGTTCGCGTCGGCCATGGGAACCTCCGGCGGCGCTGTAGGTTGGGTTGAGGTCGGGACGACGCGAGGGTACCAGCGCTCAGCCACGACGCTCCATGGAAGCATCGGCTGGCGGCCAGCTCGGGTTGAGCGGGGCGGGCCGCCGGTGAACCGGTCGCGGGGGCCGCCCGAACGTCCTGGTGAGCAGGCGCCGCCTGCCACGCAGCCGAAGGAGGTCCTCGCACCAATGGCCACCGCGCCCAGCCGCCTGACGCTCCAGCCCGTGCGGCGCTTCGCCCAGCTTTTCGGGGCCGTGTACGTGCTGGTCGGCGTCGCCGGGTTCCTCGTCACCGGCCTGTCCGGCTTCGCCAGCACCTCGGGCGACAAGCTGCTGCTGTTCGGGGTCAACCCGCTCCACAACCTGGTCCACGTCGCCGTCGGCGCGGTGTGGCTGGCCGCCTCGCGCTCGGAGGCGTCCGCCCGTGCCGCCAGCACCCTGATCGGCGCGGTCTACCTGCTGGTCGGGGTCGTCGGCCTGTTCCTCAGCGGGTCGGGCGACCTGAACCTGCTGAACCTCAACCAGCCCGACAACGCGCTGCACCTGGCGAGCGCCCTGCTCGGCCTGTGGTTCGGCCTGGCCGGCCGGCGCCAGCCGGCGACCGCCTGACGCGGCCCGGGGGGGCCACAGGGCCGGGGGGTTCCGGGGGGACCCCCGGCCCCCGGTTTCCCCGGGTCAGTCGAGCGCGACCAGGTCCAGGTAGTCCTCGCTCCACACGTCCAGATCACCCTCGGGCATCAAGAGCACCCGCTCGGGCTCGAACCGCTGCACGAACGGCGTGTCGTGGCTGACCAGCACGACCGCGCCCTTGAAGGTGTCGAGCGCGGCGCGGACCGCCTCCACCGCCTGCGGGTCGAGGTTGTTGGTCGGCTCGTCCAGCAGCAGCACGTTGTGGCGGCCGAGCACCAGCCGGGCCAGGGCCAGCTTGGTCTTCTCGCCGCCGGACAGCGTCCTGGTCGGCTGGTGGGCCTGGTCGCCGCCGAGCAGGAAATGGCCGAGCACGCCGCGGAGCACGTCGTCGGGCGCCTTGGCGACCTCGCGCAGCGACTCCATGCAGGTGGCGTCCGGGTCGAGGCCCTCGTGCTCCTGGGCGTAGTAGCCGATGGCGCAGCCGTGGCCGCGGCGCACCTCGCCCTCGTCGGGGTGGTCGACGCCGGCCAGCAGCCGCAGCAGCGAGGTCTTGCCGGCCCCGTTGAGGCCGAGCACCAGCAGCCGCTCGCCCCGCTCCAGGTCGAAGGAGAGATGCTTGAACACCGGCGGGCCGCCGTAGGCGCGGGCCAGGTCGGCCGCCTCCAGCGGGAAGCGGGCGCACGGCGGCGGGTCGGGGAAGCGCACCGCCACCCGGCGGCCGGCGCGCCGCTCCGGGGTGAGCGAGGCCTTCATCCGCTCGACCCGGCGCTCGGTGACCAGCGCGCGGCGGGCCATGACCTCGTTGGAGTGCCGGTACTTCTCCACGAACGCCGACAGCCGCTTGATGTCGCGCTGCAGGACCTTGCGCTGGCGGGCCTCGGTCTTGGCCCGCAGCTCGCGGGCCCGCAGGTACTGGGTCCAGGTGCCTTTGTAGGACTCGATCGAGGCGGTCATGGGGTCCAGCACCAGCACGGTGGTGACGTCCCGGTCCAGCAGCGGCAGGTCGTGGGAGACCAGCAGGATGCCGCCGGAGAAGGCGGCCAGGAAGTCGGCCAGCCAGCGCTTGGCGTCGGCGTCCAGGTGGTTGGTCGGCTCGTCCAGCAGCAGCGTGCCGGCCTCGCTGAGCAGCACCCGCGCCAGCTCGACCCGGCGCCGCTCGCCGCCGGACAGCGCCGCCAGGGGCCGGTCCAGGCCGGTGGCCGGGACGCCGAGGCCGGCGGCGATGCGGCGCGCCTCGGCCTCGGCCCGGTAGCCGCCGTCCAGCTCGAAGCGCTCCTGCAGGTGGGAGAAGCGCTTGATCGCCCGGTCCCGGGTGCGGCCCTCGGCCGCCTGGTCGATCCGGCTCCTGGCCGCTTCCAGCTCCTGCCTGGCCCGGTCCAGCCCGCGGGCCGACAGCAGCCGCGCCAGCCCGGTGGAGGCGGTCGTCGGCGGCGACTCCTGCGGCAGCCAGGACAGCCCGCCGACCAGCTGCACGGCCGGGTTGGGGCGGGTGCCGTCGGCCGGCGGGCCGCCGAGCAGCCGGCCGCCGGCGGCCGCCGCCTCGGCGAGCGCGCCGAGCAGGCTGGTCTTGCCGGCGCCGTTCGGCCCGACCAGGCCGACCACGTCGCCGGGCGCGACCGTGAAGCTCACCTCGTCGGCGAGCAGGCGGTGACCGATCTCGACGGTCATGTCGGTGACGCGGAGCATGGCAGCACGGGTCCTCGGGATGGCACGGACTGCAACCGATGATCGGGGCGGTGCCATTCCGCCGCAAGCCATTAGCGACCCGGTCAGCAACCCTGGCGCCGGTATGCTGGGGCCGTGTTCGCCACCCGACCCGAGCTGCGGGGGACCTTCGGCATGGTCTCCTCGACCCACTGGCTGGCGTCGGCGGCCGGCATGGCCGTGCTGGAGCGGGGCGGCAACGCCTTCGACGCGGCGGTTGCCGCCGGCTTCGTGCTGCAGGTCGTGGAGCCGCACCTGAACGGCCCCGGCGGCGAGGTCCCGATCATCGGCTGGAGCGCCGCCCTGGGGCGGGTGCTGGTGGTCGCCGGCCAGGGCCCGGCGCCGGCCGCGGCCACCACCGACCGCTTCCGCGACCTCGGCCTGGACCTGGTGCCCGGCACCGGCCTGCTGCCGGCGTGCGTGCCCGGGGCCTTCGGGGGCTGGCTGCGGCTGCTGGCCGAGCACGGCACCATGCGGCCGCGCGACGTGCTCGGCTACGCGATCGGCTACGCCGAGGGCGGCTTCCCGGTGGTGCCGAGGATCGGCCAGGCGGTGGCGGCGGTCACCCCGCTGTTCGCCACCGAGTGGCCGTCGTCGGCGGAGGTGTGGCTGCCGGGCGGCCAGCCGCCGGCGGCGGGCGGCAGCTTCCGCAACCCGGCGCTGGCGGCCACCTGGCGCCGCGTGCTCGCCGAGGCCGAGGCCGCCGGCAGGGACAGGGACGCCCAGATCCAGGCGGCCCGCGACGCCTTCTACCAGGGCTTCGTCGCCGAGGCGATCGACCGGTTCGCGGCCGGCGCCGAGCTGCTGGACGCCTCCGGCGGCCGCCACCGCGGCCTGCTCGCCGGCGCCGACCTGGCCGCTTGGCAGCCGCCGGTGGAGGAGCCGGTCCGCCTCGACTACCACGGCTGGACGGTCTGCAAGACCGGGCCGTGGGGCCAGGGGCCGGTGTTCCTGCAGCAGCTCGCCCTGCTCGCCGGCTTCGACCTGCCGGGCATGGGGCTCGGCAGCGCCGACTACGTCCACACCGTGATCGAGTGCGGCAAGCTGGCCTTCGCCGACCGGGAGGCGTGGTACGGCGACCCGCGCTTCGTCGACGTGCCAACGGCCGACCTGCTGGACCCCGGCTACGCCGACGCCCGCCGCAAGCTGGTCGGCGAGGCGGCGTCGCTGGAGCTGCGGCCGGGGTCGCCGGCCGGCCGCGAGCCCCGGCTGCCCGCCCTGCTGGCGGCCGCGCCGGCGGCCGACGCCGCCGGGGTCGGCGAGCCGACGCTCTGGCAGGGCCCCGGGGACACCTGCCAGGTGGACGTGGTCGACCGGCACGGCAACCTGGTCGCCGCCACCCCCAGCGGGGGCTGGCTGCAGAGCTCGCCGGCGGTGCCGGGGCTCGGCTTCTGCCTGGGCACCCGCGGGCAGATGTTCTGGCTGGAGGAGGGGCTGCCCGCGTCGCTGGCGCCGGGCAAGCGGCCCCGCACCACCCTCAGCCCGAGCCTGGCGCTGCGCGACGGCGAGCCGCTGCTGGCCTTCGGCACCCCAGGCGGCGACCAGCAGGACCAGTGGTCGCTCACCTCCACGTTCCTGCCGTACGTCCACTTCGGGCTGGACCTGCAGGAGGCGATGGACGCCCCCGCCTTCCACAGCGAGCACGCCCCCAGCTCGTTCTGGCCGCGCCGGGCCAGGCCGGGCGTGCTGGTGGTCGAGGACCGCGCCGGCGCCGAGCTGGTGGCGCGGCTGCGGCGGCGCGGCCACCGGGTCGAGGTCGCCCGGCCGTGGTCGCTGGGGCGCACCTGCGCGGCCGGCCGCGACCCCGGTTCCGGCCTGCTGGTGGCGGCCGCGAACGCGCGTGGCCGCCAGGGCTACGCGGTCGGCCGTTGACGCGCGCGCCGGCGGCCCCGCGGGCGGTGGTGTTCGACCTCGGCGGGGTGCTGATCGACTGGAACCCCCGCTACCTGTACCGCAAGCTGTTCCAGGACGAGGCGGCCATGGAGCGGTTCCTGGCGACCGTGTGCACGCCCGCCTGGAACGCCGAGCACGACCGCGGCCGGCCGTTCGCCGAGGGCATCGCCGAGCTGGCCGCCCGCCACCCGGCCCACGCGGCCGCCATCGCCGCCTGGCACGAGCGCTGGGAGGAGATGCTCGGCGGCGAGATCCCCGGCACGGTGGAGCTGCTGGCCGAGCTGCGCGCGGCCGGGGTGCCGCTGTACGCGCTGTCGAACTGGTCGGCGGAGACGTTCGGGGAGGCCCGCACCCGCTTCCGGTTCATCGACTGGTTCGACGGGCTGGTGATCTCCGGCGAGGAGCGGCTCGCCAAGCCGGACCCGGAGATCTTCCGGCTGCTGCTGGACCGCTTCCGGCTCGACCCGCGCGCGACCGTGTTCGTCGACGACGTGCCCGCCAACGTCGCCGCGGCCGCCGCCGCCGGCCTGGACGCGGTGCAGTTCCGGGACCCGCCGCGGCTGCGCCGCGACCTGGCCGCCCGCGGCCTGCTCAACCGGAGGGCTTGAGGTGCCGCGCCCACCAGTCGAGGATCGCCTCGAACCGCGCCAGCCTATGGCTGGGCAGGCCCGAACGTGAAAGCTCGTGGCCCTCGCCGGGGAAGATCAGCAGCTCCACCTCGACCCCGCGCCGCTTGAGCGCCACGAACAGCCGCTTGGCCTGTTCGATCGGGCAGCGCCAGTCGTGCTCGGAGTGGATCAGCAGCATCGGCGTGCGGATCCGGTCCACGTGGGTGAGCGGGCTCTGCGCCGCCACCCGCTCGGGGTCGGTGCCGTTCCAGTGGCGGACGAACGCCCA
>DASQWY010000501.1:0-2509 GCA_035640005.1 Actinomycetes bacterium | reverse complement strand
CGGGTCTTGTGGGCCGCTGGGTGTGGCCCTGCCCGCTGTCCTCCTGGACCGCCAGGTTCCTGTGCCGTCGGCTCAGGCACGACCGCCGGCGCAGCGTCAGCTCCACTGGTGGTCGTGGGCCGCCCGGCGGAGTCGGCAGCTCTCCCTCGCCCATCCTCCGGTGGGGTCGGGCCACACCATCCCCGTCGCCGGGCTCGGTGCCCGAGCCCACGCCGGCCGATCACCACCGCCGCCGCATGATGCCGCGACACCGTGACCGACTGCTTTGTTGACTGGTTGAGCGAAGCCTGCCAGTAGCGCTGCCCCCATTGGGAAGTCCAGCCTGGGTCCACCGCGACGATCCACAGGCCGTGGTTGGTGGCCATGCCAACCAGCAGGTCTCGGAACCGCCGGGTCGGCAGCTCCGAGACGATCCGGCGGAAGCGCCGGCCGCGCCTCCCGCGCCCGAGGGTCTCCCGGCCGGCCTGGCGAGCATCGGCGAAGTCGAGGTCTTCCACGGTGATCGACTTGCAGTCATGGGCCTTGGCGAGCCGAAGCAGCTCCGCGACCGCCTGCCGCAGCCGGCCGTCACGGGTCGTGGCCGGCTGTCCGTCGAGGTCGAGGGGGATCGTGACCGGCGGGCCGAGTGGGTTGCCGGCGAGGTTGAGGACCCAGGCGGCCAAGTGATCCACGTTGAGGTCGACCCCGAGGTTGGGATGCTCGCCGAGGTGCTCCAGCGACGGCACCGGCCCTGCCGGCAACCGCCAGGAGGCGTCCAGATACCAACGGCCCTTTCCGCCACCTTTGGCCGGGTCCAGGCTGATGTCGTACCGGACGGCGCCGCCACTGGCCTGCGCCGCCCACTCGTCCCCACGGTGGGTGAACACCACCGGGCAGGACAGCCGGTAGGTCGGCGCCCGGCCGGGCGTGTTGGACAGGTGCCCCATCGGCGTCGGCAGACGGATATCCAACCACCGTCCGTCGGGATGCACCCGGATGGTCTCGTTGCCCCAGGGCTTGTCAGCCTCGCCGTCGGCGGTGAGGAACAGCCGCTCCCCCTCCCACCGCGCCCGCCACTCGGCCACGGCCACAGCAAGTCCGGCGTCGTCGCGGTCGAGGGTGTGGCGCAGCTTGGCGAGCCGCCGGCTACCGCGGCACACCGACACGCGCCCGTCGGCGATCCGCTCCTCGACCTCGGCCAGCCTCGCCTGCACGTGTTGGAGGCGACGTTGCTTCTGGAACCGCTCCGCCCGGCTCGCATAGCCGCGCGTCCCAGCCTGCCGCGTACTGGTCGGTACGGCCAGGCGCGCCCGGAGCTTCCTGGCCGCACGCCGCAGCCCCACCCGCGCGTCCAGCAGGTTCTTGAAGGCACGCTCCCATTGGTCGTTGGAGGTGCGGGTGATCGCCCCTGCCCAGCGCGACGAGCAGGCGGCGGTCAACGCCTGCTTGCGGCTGGTGCGCTGATCGGGGCGGCGTCCGATGCGGCAGCGCAGCGCGAGATCCTGCCCGGCCAGGCGGCCGAGGTAGGCGCCGACCTCCCGCACGACCGCCTCGTCCCAGGCCGACAGGCGCAGGCGGGTGCGGATGCGGGCGCCAGTGGGTGGGGCGACCACGAACGGCGCGGCGAGCCGGCGCATCAGCCGGCTACCCCGTCTCCGTCCCCGTGGCCACGCACCGGCCCCGCCGGTCCAACGTCACGTTGGGCGCAGCGCACCGCCTTCAGCGCGCGGTTGCGCGCCGACCGACGCCCGTACAGGCGGGCGCAGAAGCTAGTGAGGACCTCCACCATGTCGCGGACCAGGTCGTCGGCGACCTCGCCGTCGTCGAGGACCACCAGCCGCCGACCGTGCGCGGCCAACGCCGCCTCGACCAGCTCGGTGTTCATCCGGGCCAGCCGGTCCCGATGGGTCACCACTACCGTCTGCACCGCCGGGTCGGCCAGCAACCGCCGCAGCTTCGGACGCCGACCGGTCATGCCGGAGGCGACCTCGGCCTCGACCCGGACCAGCGGCGCCCGCGCCGTGGTCGCCCACTGGGTGAGCCGGCTGACCTGCCGGTTCAGATCGGCCCGCTGATCGTGCGAGGACACCCGGGCATACAGCCCAAGGCCTCCACCAAGCGGTGACATCGCATCGGGCTGCACCAGGATCGTGCCTGAAGGGGTCTGCAACGCCGGGACTGGGAGCTTGCCGTCCCGGAACCACTTCCACGCCGTCTGGTAGTGGATGCCCTGCTGCTCTGCCCAGTCCTTCAGTCGCATACGGCCAAACTAGATCATACGTTCGATGACAGTCAACGACCAACCACTGAATGCCATGAAGAGGGGCCTCCCTGGTGGCAATCTCCGGATTGTCACCATCGGGAGCACCACAAGGAGGCCCCATCGCCATGTTGTACGCAGGGTTGGACCTGTCACGCCACCGGCTGGACGTGCACCTGATGGACCACGCAGGCGCGCCGGTGCGGGTCACCACCGCACCGCCGGATGCCGACGGGCTGCGGGGCCTGGTCCGCCAGACCGCGGGCTTCG
>DASQWY010000500.1:0-13690 GCA_035640005.1 Actinomycetes bacterium | reverse complement strand
TGCCGGGCCACCAGGACGCCGAGGCCGACCAGCCGCCGGACCTCGGCCTCGGTCACGCCGGCGAGGTCGGCCAGTCCCGCTGCCGACAGCCCCTTCATGCCGCCATCATCCTAGGAGCGGTGCCGCCTGCTCGGCGAGCGTCGCGCCAGTCGAAGCCGACGATCAGCTCAGCGGACTTGGTCGGAGGAGGGATCGCCAACCGCGTAGCGGCTGGGGTGTTGCGCGAAGGCGCCGGCGCACGCGAGCGAGCAGAAGTGGTACTCCACGCCCAGGTGGGTGAGCCGGCCGGCGCTGTGCCAAGGGTCGACCGCCATCCGGCAGACCGGATCGACCGGCAGGCCAGTCCGGGTCCGCGCCCCCTGCTGGACCGCCGCGTACACCTGCACCGGCCTACTGACGTTGCGGAACGTCCAGCGCCCACGCTCCCGCAGCTCCACGCCCGCGACCTCACCGGCCGCGGTCCTGGTGGCCGCGGTCAGCAGCGCCTCCCCCCCGGAGGCGGCCGCGGAGACGCGCGCCGCCAGGTTGACGGTTGTCCCAAACCAGTCGCCGGCACGCTCCACGGCCGGACCGGTGTGCATTCCCACCCGCACCAGGGGGAAGCCGTGCTGAGCTCCCACGTCGTGCACGATGCGCAGGCCCAGCCGGATCGCCGCCGCCGCGTCGCCGGCCCGCAGCATCAGCGCGTCGCCGATGGTCTTGACCTCATCGGCCTGGTGCTCGGCCAGCAGGCGGCGCACGGCCGCGCAGAACCCGCCGACCAGGTCGGCGGCCTGCTCGTCCCCGTGGGCTTCGGTGAGCGCGGTGAAGCCTGAGAGGTCGGCGAACAGGAAGGTCTGCGCTGGCTGGTCCGACCCTTGTGTCATCTAATCCAACCTACGCCTGACAGCCGCAAGGACCGCGACGCCCCTGCCCCTTCACCGTTCAGTGCGGTCGGGAGACCCCAGGGTCCTGGGTGAGCTCGTAGATGTTGCCGTCCGGCGCGCGGAAGTGCACCCAGGCGTTCCCGCTGTCGTCGACCTCCGGCTCGAGGAGGATCTCCACCCCGGCGGACCGTAGCTCGGCGGTCGCGGCGTGGACGTCGTCGACCAGGAACCCCGCGACCGGGCCGGTGGTGAAGTGGCGGTTGACCGGGCTGTCGGGTCCGAAGACCTCCACCTTGCTGCCGTCCGGCAGCTTCAGCATCCAAAACCCTGGACGCTCCAGCTCCAGGCGAAGGGCTAGCACCTCACGGAAGAAGGCAACCGTCGCCGCTGCGTTGCCGGTTCGGGTACCCACCCAGGCCAGCTTGATGGTCCGCATGCGTTGCCTCCGGTGGCGGTGACGTTCGCGTCGACCACTCAGCTGCTCAGCTTGGCCAGCAACTCGGGCCGATCGGCCAGCTGCCGCTTGACCATGGGGCTGAGCACCGGCTCGTAGACGTCCCGGTCCACCTGGTCCCAGTCGATGGCACCAAACGGTGGGTGCGGGTCGTACTCGATCGCCAGTTGCACCCTGCGGGCGGTCGGCTCGTCGGTCAGCCGGGCGACCAGCGCCAGGGCCATGTCGATCCCGGCCGACACCCCAGCCGAGGTGATGAACCTGCCGTCCTCCACCCACCGCTTGGGCAGGTAGGTGGCCCCCAGGCGTTCCAGCAGGCGGTGGTAGGCCCAGTGGGTGGTGGCGCTGCGGCCCGCCAGCAGACCGGCGGAGGCCAGGACCAGCGCGCCGGTGCACACCGACCCGACCACCGGCGCCGCCTGGGCGGCGTGGCGCAGGTAGTCGCCGACCACCTGGTTGCCCATGGCCTTGATCGTCGGCTCCCCTCCGCCGGGGACGATCACCACCGTCGGGTCTGGCACCTGGTCGAAGGTCTGGTCGGCGGTGACCCTGAGCGGCCCGTCGGTGCGCAGGGGCTCGATCCGCTCGGCCACCACCACCGGGCGGTACTGGTCGTTGAACTGGCGCAGGGAGGAGAAGACCTGCAGCGGCCCGACCATGTCCAGCAGCGTGATGCCTGGGTAGAGCACGAATGCGACCGTCTTCTGCTGTTGGGCTGCCATGGGGAAGCTCCTTGCGGCTGGTGCGTCGGTCAGCGGGGCGGCTGCGGGGTGGCGCCGGCCCGGGTCGCCGTGGCGGCGTGCTGCCGGGCGATCAGGTCGGCGAGGTAGGCGGCGTCGTCGGCGACGAAGCCGAGCAGCGCCGACCCACGAGTGTGCTGCCACGACAGGCCAAGGAAGTACAGGCCAGGCACCTCGGTGACGCCGCGGCGGTGGACGACCTGGCCTTCACGCACCACCCCCGGGACCTGGACCCAGGCGTAGTCGGAGCGGTAGCCGGTGGCCCACACCACCACCCCGACGTCCTCCAGCAGGCTGTGGTCGGCGAACCGGACGGTGCGTCCCTCGGCGTCGACCAGCCGCGGCCGGAACCGCACGCCGGCCTTGCGCAGCCGGCGCCGGTTGGTCCCGATCACGAACTCCCGGCGGCTCATCCGCTGGCCGGGCCGGGAATTGACCGTCACCCGCAGCAGGCCGAGCCGGGTCAGCCACCAGAACAGGTCCCGGCCGGCAGGCCGCTGGGGCAGCATCGGGTACCTGGTGGCGATCGACAGGTCGACCTGGCGGGTGGCGGCCAGCTCCTCGGCGATCTGGAACCCGGAGATCCCCCCGCCGACCACCAGCACCGGCCCCTCTGGCAGGGCCTGGGGGTTGCGGTATTCGGCGCTGTGCACCTGGGTCACCGAGCCGTCCAGCTTTCCGGCCGGCGGGGGGACGAAGGGCACCTGGAACGGTCCGGTGGCCACCACCACCTGACGGGCACGGAAACTGTCGTTGGCGGCGGTGCGGACTTCGAAGCTGCCGTCCTCCAGGCGCCTGAGCCCAGTGACGCGGGCGTTCAGGCGCACGGGCAGGTCGAAGGCGGTGGCGTAGTCTCGCAGGTAGTCGGCGACCGGGTCCTTGGTCGGATAGGTGTCGGCCTGGGCCGGGAACGCCATGCCGGGCAGCGCGTCGTACTGGGCCGGGGTGAACAGCTTCAGCGAGTCCCAGCGGCCACGCCAGACGTGCCCAAGCTCGGGGCCGGCCTCCAGGACCACAAAGCCGAGGCCCTGCTGGGCCAGGTGCCAGGCGATGGCCAGGCCGGCCTGGCTGCCCCCGGCAACGACCACGTCCAGCAGCCGATCGCCCGCCGGGTCCTGGGGGGCGGCCATCAGGCTGCCCCCCGGTCGCGGGCGACGTTGAAGCTGAACATCATGCCGCTCTGCATGTGCTCGGCGATGTGGCAGTGGGCCATCCACAACCCCGGGTTGGTGACGTCGAACAGGATGTCGACGGTCTGGCCGGTGCGGACCAGGACGGTGTCCTTCCACACCAGGTTCGGCTCGGGCGCCCCGTCGCGGGCCAGGACCAGGAAGCGGCCGGCGCCGTGCAGGTGGAAGGGGTGGTGCATGGGGTGGTCTGAGTCCATCTCGTTGACCAGCCGGATCTTGACCCGGTCGCCCACCGTGAAGTGCCAGTCGATGGCCGGGCTGTCGGCGCCGCCGGTCCGGTCCAGGAACTTCCAGTGCATGGTGGCGGTGGTGGTGAGCCGGTTGACCTCCACCATGTCGTCTTCCCACTCGATGCCGCCGGCCGCGCCATGGCCGTGGTGTTCGCCTTCGCCGTGGTCGTGGTCGGCGGCGTGCCCCCCGTGAGCTTCCATCGTGGCCGGATCACGGGTTGCCACCAGCAGCTTCATCCCGCACTTGGGGCAGCGTCCCGGCTGGTCGCTGGTCACCTCCGGATGCATCGGGCAGGCGTAGGTGGTCGGCGTTGCGGGTGCCTGGGTTGCCAGCAGCTTCATGCCGCACTTGGGGCAGCGCCCGGGCTCGGTGCTGGTGACCTCGGGGTGCATGGGGCAGGCGTACGTCACCGGCCCGGCGGCCTCCGGCATGGCGGCCGGGTCGTCCATCTGGGCCACCAGGGCCAGGACCTTGTCCGGCGGGGCGGCCAGCCAGGGGTCCAGCCCCTGCCGCTCAGCCGCCAGCTCCGGGGCCGTCCGGAGCACCTCGAACCCGTGCGCCGGCGACGACCCGGCGCGGTCCCCGGCCACCGCGACCGTGGCCAGCCGGTAGGTCCGGTCGGGGGTGTGGTGCTCCAGGTGAAGCTCGCCTGGCCGCTCGGCCAGCACGTCGACCACCGCCCGCTCGGAGGGCGCCAGCACCACGCCGTCGACGAGCTGCTCGTGCTCGACCCGGCCGCCGTCCCCGCCGACCAGCTTCATCCGCGCGCCCGGCAGCGCCACGCTGAACACGCGGGTGTTGGCGGTGTTGGTCAGCCACAGCCGCACCACCTCACCCGCCCGCGCCTCCAACCGCAGATCAGGGTCGCCGCTGGTCAAGAAGACGTTGCCGAACCGGCCCATGGCCGCGTAGCTGGTCTCGGTGGGGCTGAATGGCGCGATCCTGTCGCCCTCCAGCAGCAGGTCGTCCACGGTCAGGACGAGCTCGCGGTCGACCGGGGGCCAGTAGCCGGGCTCGGTGGGGACGACCAGGATGTTGCCGTACAGGCCCAGCTCCTGGGTGTAGTCCTCGCGGATGTGCGGGTGGTACCAGTACAGCCCCGGGTCGGGGAACTGGATGCGGTAGGTGAACTCCCCACCGACCGGGATCGGCGCTTGCGTCTCGTGCGGCACGCCGTCGTACTTGTTCTCCAGGCGCAGCCCGTGCCAGTGCACGGTGGTGTCCAGGTCGCCATGGTTCTCAACGCGGACGACGATCTCGGAGCCTTGCTGGACCTTGAGGGTGGGGCCGGGGATCGAGCCGTTGTAGCCCAGCATCCGCACCGTGGCGTCGCCGAGCCGCTTGGCCACCGGCCCGACCCGCAGGTCCAGGGTGTCGCCGTCGGCCAGCTCCAGCAGCGCCGGTCGGGTGGCCTGCGGCAGCCCGGCGGGGTCGGTCGGGAACGACTGGGCTGGCATCGGTGGGTCGGGTCGGGTGTCGTGTTGCATGTTCACTGCCCTCCTGGTCACGCAGCGGCGATATGCCCAGGGTTCTGACCAGGACCCGATTCGCCCTTGCGGGCACCCTGCCACCGAGCTAGCGGCCACGCAAGAAACGCAAGCAGCGAACGGCTGCTGACCAGGATCCAGGTCACGGTCTCATGTCGGGCTGGGCCGCAGGTCGACGCGGCGGAGCAGCTGGGCGTTGAGGGCGACCACGATGGTGGAGGCGCTCATCAGCAGCGCGCCGACGGCCGGTGCCAGGGTCACACCGGCCCAGGCCAGCATGCCCGCGGCCAGCGGCACGGCCAGGAGGTTGTAGCCGGTCGCCCAGCCCAGGTTCTGCAGCATCTTGCGGTAGCTGGCCTGCGACAGCCGGAGCACGCCGAGGACGCCGCGGGGGTCGTCGCTGGCCAGCACCACCCCGGCCGACTCGATGGCCACGTCGGTGCCGGCGCCGATGGCGATGCCCACGTCGGCGCGGGCCAGGGCGGGGGCGTCGTTGACGCCGTCGCCGACCATAGCCACCTTGAGGCCGCGACCCTGCAGTTCGGTCACGGCGGCGTCCTTGTCCTCGGGCAGGACCTCGGCAAAGACCTCGTCCACCCCCAGGTCGGCGGCGACCGCCTCGGCCACCTGTTGGGCGTCGCCGGTCAGCATGACGACTCGCTTGCCCAGGCGGTGCAGCTCCTCCACGGCCTGGCGGGACTCGGACCGGACCGCGTCCTCCAGGGACAGCGCGCCGACCACCTTGTCGTCGTGGACCACGTACAGGACAGCGGCACCGCGCCGCTTCCACGCGCCGATCGGCTCAGCCAGCACCTCGGGCTCGGCGACCTTCAACTGGCGCAGCAGCGCCGGCCCGCCGACGGCCACCGTGGCTCCCTGGACGCGGGCCTGGACGCCGCGGCCAGTCATCGACCGGAAGTCACCGGCGGCTGGCAGGTCGCCAGCGGCGCGGGCGCGAGCGGCGGCCACGATCGCCCGCGCGAGGGGGTGCTCGCTGTCGGCCTCCACCGCCGCGGCCAGCCGCAGCAGCCCGTCCTCATCGCCGTCCACCACGGCCACGCCGCTGACCCGTGGCTCTCCCTTGGTCAGGGTGCCGGTCTTGTCGAATAGCACAGTGTCCACGGTGCGCATCCGCTCCAGGGCCAGCCGGTCCTTGACCAGGATCCCCGAGCGGGCCGCCAGCGCGGTCGAGATGGCGATCACCAGGGGGATGGCCAGCCCAAGGGCATGGGGGCAGGCGATCACCAGGACGGTCACGGTCCGCTCGACCGCCTGGTCAGGCTCGCCCAGCGCCAGCCAGACCGCGGCGGTGACGAGCCCAGCCCCAACGGCGAAATAGAACAGCAGGGCGGCGGCCCGGTCGGCGAGCGCCTGGGCTCGCGACCGCGAGGTCTGGGCCTGCTCCACCAGCCGGCGGATCCCGGCCAGCGCCGTCTGCTCCCCGACCGCCTCCACCCGGACCCGGACCGCCGAGTCGGTCACCACCATCCCCGCCACCACCCGGTCGCCGGGCCGCCTGGCCACTGGGCGGGACTCGCCGGTGATCATCGACTCGTCCAGCTCGGCCTCGCCCTCCACGATCACCCCGTCGGCGGGCACGCGGCCGCCCGGGCGGACCAGCACCAGATCGCCCACGGCCAGGTCGCCGACCGGGACCGGCCTGGTCCCTTCGGGGATGACCAGGTCGGCCTCGTCGGGCAGCAGCGCCGCCAGCGCATCGAGGGCGCTGGAGGCCTGGCCCAGGGCGCGCATCTCCAGCCAGTGGCCGAGCAGCATGATCACGATCAGCAGCGCCAGCTCCCACCAGAACTCCAGGTCGAACACCCCGAAGACGGTGGCGACGCTGGCCCCGAAAGCGACCAGGATGGCCAGGGAGATCAGCAGCATCATGCCCGGCTGGCGGCTGCGCAGCTCGGCCCGTCCGCCCTCCAGGAATGGCCGGCCGCCATAGAGGAAGACGACGGTGCCCAACACGGGTGCGACCCACCGGGCGCCTGGGAACTGCGGTGGGGTGAATCCCAGCCACTCCTGGACCATCTCGGAGTAGGCGATCACCGGGACGGTCAGGGCCAGGCTCCACCAGAACCGGTCCCGGAACTGGGCCGCATGGTCACCGTGCTGGCCGTGGCCGGTGTGCTCGTCCGGCTCGGTGTGCTGGCGACGCCTGTCGGGTGACAGTTGGTCGGGAGCCTGGCTGTGGTCAGCTCCTCCGCGGCCGGCGTGGTCGTGACTTGCCATGTCGCTGCTCCTCGTGCGCAGGACGGGTAGCCCCTGGCAACTGCCACCTCCCACGCATCTACGCTCGCTCCTACTATACCCATGTAGGGTATATCCGGATCCCGTCGAGCACACGCGTGGCGCTCCGCCTAGACGCCCGACAGCGCCAGCCACGGGGTCCCGACCGCCAGGGCGGCCATGCCGAAGCAGTCGACCGCCTGCGGGAACGCGGCCTGCAGCCGTGCCAGCTCCCCGCCGCCGAAGCTGCTGCGGGTCCGCTCGTCGGCGCGGAGCTTGCCGACCAGGCACAGGCGCGCGTCCGGGTGCTGGCGCCCGAGCGCGTCCAGCAGCAGCTCCCAGGAGGCCGTCGACTCCACCGAGGAATCGACTCTCACCCCGATGGGCGCGGCCGTCACGTCAATTGCGCAAGTGGGCGCGGTCGAGCCAGTGGTGATGCCTTGCTCTAGTGGTGGAAGTCGACGCCGACGGTGAGCAGCACGACGAGGATGGCGGCCGCGACCCAGTCGACGACCAAGCAGAACGGCGGCCACCACCGGGTGTTGGCAACGTAGTGACGGCGGTGCTGCCAGAGGTCCTTGAGCCCATGGCCGCTGAAGCCGACCACGAGAAGCCATGCCGGTCCGGTGACGCCGACCGCGGCCAGCACCACGAAGCCTCCGGCGACCGCGGTTTCCACGGCGATGACCGTCCCCCGTCCGTCAGCGATCGCGAAGCCGATGTAGATGGCCGCGATCAATGTCAACGAGAGCGCGTAGACGGTCGCTGGATCAAGCCACCAGAAGCCGAGCGGTGCCGCGGCCTGGATGACCCCGAAGACGACGCCCCACAGCATGGGCCTGATCGCCGGCTTCAAGTGACCCACAGCTGGCTCAGGATCGTCCCCCAGACCGGGTTGTGCTGGTAGTTGCCGACGCGCTTGGCCACGAGGTCGGCCTCCCGCTGGACGAGCAGGCCGCCGCTACCTCATGGCGCGAGGGTAATGCCTCCCTGAGCTGCCGGGAAGGACCGGGCCGGTCCCCGGGCACAGCGTTTGCAACCGTTCTTCCATCCGGCTGAGCGGGCCGAATGGCGCCCAGACCAGGGGACTCCCAGCCCTGTCTGCCGGCGCCGGCGATGCCCAGAGTGAGGTGTGGAGGTGATGGACTTGAGGGTGCTGGCCGCGGCCTCCCAGGGCAGAATCGAGCTGTACTGGCTCCCGCTGGGTGCGGGTGGCTGGTTCGTGCGGCTGAACGGGCGCATCTGGGAGGCCATCCACGCGCTGCTGGAACGCCGGCGGCCGCTGGACCTGTACCACTCCGCGCTGCAGGTGCGCCTCCCGGAGGGGCGCTTCGTCATCGAGAACTGCTGGCCGATCCCTGACGCCGACGGGGCAGCGCGTGGCGTGGTGGTCCAGGGGCCGGTCGCCAGCCGCCGGCTGGCGCGCTGGCGGGTGTTCCGCTACGAGGTGCGCCGCTGGCGGGACGGGGTCATCGCCGACGCCGACCAGGCGGTGGCGAGCCCGCAGCTGGTGAGCGACGACCCGGTGCGGGCGCGCCGGCTGCTCGACCTGGTTGGCTCCCTGCCCAGCCCGGTCTGGGGCCAGGACGAGCTGGGGACGGGGGAGATGTGGAACTCGAACTCGGTGATCTCGTGGCTGCTCGCCGAGAGCGGTCTCCCAACCAATGAGATCGTTCCTCCGCCCGGTGGACGCGCGCCGGGGTGGGAGGCGGGCCTGGTCATCGCCCGCCGCCAGCAGCGCGGCGACGAGCGGGCCAGGCACGGCGCGGGGGACGCCACCGCGCGTTCGGCGACCTTGACGTAGGAAACCGAAGGGAGGCCGTGCATGCTGGCAATACGGACCACATCTCGGCCGGCCACGGCCCTGACCCAGCAACTGATGCTGTTCGGGTGGGGTTTCTGGGTCTGGAGCGTCCCGATGCTGGCCATGCTGATCACCCTGCCGGGCTACGACTTCGGCAACGCCATGGGGCAGCGGCGGCGAGCGCCGCGGGGCCGCGACCGGCGCTGAAGCAGCCTGTGCCGCCTGGCGCAGAGGAAGGAGAGGGAGAGCGCCATGAAGGTGCTGGTATCCGCGGCGACCAAGCATGGAGCGACCGCCCAGGTGCGTTGGCGGTCCCGGCGCGTGGGGGCGGCGGCGGTCACCGTCTCGGTGGGCGCGGTGGCGGCCGGTCAGTGGCTGGGCCGCACCGCCGGGTCCACCCGCGCCGAGCGGCACAGGCCGCTGCCCGGTGACGAGCTCGTCGACCGCCCCACCGTGGTGACCAACCACGCTACCACCATCCCGGCGCCGCCCGAGCAGGTGTGGCCGTGGCTGGTGCAGCTGGGCTGGCACCGCGGCGGCTGGTACACCCCCCGGTGGGTGGACCGGCTGCTGTTCCCGGGCAACTGGCCCAGCGCCACCCAGCTGGTCCCCAAGCTGCAACAACCACTCCAGGTGGGCGACCGCGTCCCCGACGGGCCACCCGGCACCGCCTGGTTCGTGGTGGAGCAGGCCGACCCTCCCAAGCTGCTGGTGCTGCACTCCACCACCCATGTGCCCACCTCCTGGCGGCTGCGGCTGGGCGCCTCGATCGACTGGGCGTGGACGTTCCTCCTGGCCGACACCGCCGATGGTGGCACCCGCCTGCTGCTGCGGGTGCGTGGACGGACCCGGCCATGGTGGCTGACCGCCGCCTACGTCACCGCGCTGGTCCCGGCCGACTACGTCATGGCGCCCAGCATGCTGGCCGGCATCCGCCGCCGGGTGCAGGGGCAGGGGGTCAGCCCGGGATCTCGGTCACGTACGCGTTGATGGACCGCTCGCCCAGGGCTCGGGTGGCGGCGACCCGGTGGTGGCCGTCGGAGACGTAGTAGCGGCCGTGCAGGCGGTAGACCTCGATGGGGGGAAGCGCCTGCCCCTCGCGGAGCGCGATGACGATCGCCTGGAAGCGCCAGCGGCTCCGCTCGTCGGTGGGGAGGAAGTCGCGGTCGAACTTGCCGTCGGCGCCGTCGGTGGCACCGACGATTTCGCAGATGGGGATCTCCTCCTCGCTGGGGTTGCGCGACCCGCCCAGCCCGAGGATGGCCTCCTCCCTCAGGGTCGGCAGGTCGAGTCCGCCCCGCCGCCCGCGCAGCGCCGCCGCCAGGCGATGGCGTTCGTGCTGCCGGCGCGCCCGGTCGAAGGCGTCCTCGGCGTCCAGCCACGTCCGGCCGGTCGGGCCCCTGAACGGGCGGTCCAGGCCGACCAGGCGCCCCGCGAGCCAGAACAGGGCGACCGGGATCGCGCACACCGCGACGTACAGCAGCAGGGTCCAGGCCATGGCGTACCAACCCGGGTCGGGAACCCCTTAATCGACCACGTTGGTGCATGCGGGTCAACGGTCACTTCCAGCGGCGGCGGAGCCCGAGCAGCTCCTGCGCGTAGCCGGCCACGGCAACCGGCGACATGAGCATCTGGTAGGTGAGGACGAAGGCGAGGAAGCCGGCCGCGTTGCGGCGCACCCGGAGCCCGAGCAGGTTGAACACCCGGCGACGCTGGTACCGGTACAGGATGGCGTTGACCGCCAGCGTCAGCGGCAGCACGGCGAGGGCCTCCACGGCTTGACGCTGCGGAGCCCCTCCACCATGCCCCGCGCCCAGCGCGCCCGCTGCCGGGCAAGGTGGGTCAGCCGGGCCGGGGCGGCGGTGAAGGCGACCGCCGACGGCTCGTAGTAGACGCGCGCCCCCTCGCGCGGTCATGACCCTGCCTACGGGATGTCGACGGCTTCGCAGGGGCGCTGAAGCATCCGATCCGGTGCGACCGCGCTCCGGCTACCGCGGGTCCCGCGGCGACCCCGGCGGTCGCCGCCGGTGGCGGTCGGTGGCGACGGCATTGGCCCGGTCGGTGCTGAGCGGGTGGCCGGCGATGGCTTCCAGGAACGGGGCACGGTCGAGCGTGTACAGCTCCACGTCGGTGGCGGCGACCACGGTGGCGGTCGAGGGGACGCCGCGGAGCAGGGCGATCTCGCCGAAGTAGTCGCCGGGGCCGAGGGCGGTCACCCGCTGGCCGTCGACCGAGACCTCCACCCGGCCGACGGCCAGGAGGTAAAAGCGGTCGCCCTGCTCGCCCTGGCGGATGATGGTCGTGCCGGCCGGCGCCGGGACCGCCACCATGGCGGCGGCGGCTCGATCGGCCGCCTTGGCGGCCAGCGGGGCGAACATCGGCACGGCCCGGAGCAGGGCCAGCTCGGCCTCGTGGGCCGACGCGGCCGCCTCCGCCCCGGTGAGGCGGCGCCAGACGACCACGCCGAACAGCAGCGTCAACCCGCCGGCGGCGAGCAGGGTGCCCCGCAGGCCGAGCAGGCCGATGAAGGCCGGCACGATCGCCGAGCCGAGCGCCATCGCGGCCATGCTCAACCCCTCGAGCACGCCGAACAGCCGGCTGAGGGCCTGGCTGGGCGCGCTGCGCTGCAGCAGCAGGCGCCCGGCCACCCCGGTCAGGGCCCCGCCGACGCCGGCGATCCCGACCAGCACCGGCAGCGCCAGCCGGGCCGGGACCAGGCCGATCGCGCCCATGGCCAGGCCCCAGCAGGCGAACCCGGTGACGATCGGCACCACCAGCCGCTTGCCGAGCAGCAGGACCGTCAGGGCCGAGCCGAGGATCGCCCCGGCGCCGAGGGCACTGTTGAGCAGCCCCACGCCCGAGCTGCCGACGCCCAGCACCTCGAACGCCAGCACCACCATCAGCACGTCCAGGATCCCGACCATCACGTACCTGGCGCTGAGCAGGCCGACCGACAGGCGCGGCAGCCGCTCGCCGGCCAGGGTGGCGAACCCCTCCAGGGCGGAGCGGACCAGGTCGCCCGGCCGCCTGGCCCGTCCCACCAGGACCAGCGCCATGGCGGCCGGCAGGTCGGGCTCCTCGCCGGCCCGTACCCGGGCGACCAGCAGCGCCGAGCTGGCGAGCAGCCCGGCCATCACGGCGAACACGGCGCCCGGGCCGCTCAGCCCCAGCAGCAGCGCCGCCACCGCCGGGCCGACCAGCACGCTGATGCTCTCGGTCCAGCCCGAGGCCACGTTGGCGGCGGCGAGTTCGTCCGAGGTCCGGGCCAGCGACGGCTGCAGCGCGCTCTGGGCGGGACGGGTCAGGGTGATCGCGGTGGCGGCCAGCGCGGCCAGGCCGTAGACCAGCGGGACGGGGGCGCGCAGCAGCAGGGCGACCGCGGTCGCGCCCATCGAGACGGCCTGGGTCAGGTAGCCGCCCAGCAGCACCCGCTCGCGCCGGAAGCGGTCGCCGGCCACCGACGCCAACGGCGCCACCAGCGCCGCCGGCACCAGCTGGACGACGGCGACCAGGCCGGTCGCGGCCGCGCCCCCGACCTGGTAGGCGAAGGCCAGGATCGCGACCCAGGTCGCCCACTCGGCGACGTTGAAGCCGACGAACGCCAGCTCGACCCGGAGCAGGCCGGAGTTTCCGGACACCGTCCGGACGACGCCGAACAGGCGAGCAAGGTAGGCGAGCATCTACGTCAGCATCTTGCCCGGTCGCGGGTCCCGGGAGAAGGTGGCGCCGGATGCATGCACGGACCTGAATTGCGTGGAACCGGAGCGGGCCCAGGCGCATAGTCGGGTCATGGATGCCGCCGAGCCGGCCCCGACCATCTTCGACGTCCAGCCCGACCCCCAGGCGAGGGTCGACGTCCGCCGGCTGCCCCGGCTGACGGTGCAGGGGCTGCGCCTGCTGTGGGCGGCCGGCCGCCGCGACCTGCTGGCCTCCGTCGGCCTGCAGGCGGTCGGCGGGCTCGGGGTGGCCGCCCAGCTGCTGGTCGGCCAGCGCGCCCTGCGGGCACTGTTCGGCGCGGCGGCCGCCGGCGGGACCGGCGCGGGCGCCTCACTCGGCCAGGTGGCGCCCTGGGCGCTGGCGGTGGCGGCCATCGCGGTGGCGTCCTTCCTCGCCTCGGCCGTGCAGCGGGAGCGCCAGCAGATCCTCGGCGAGCTGGTCAGCCGCCACGTCGAGGAGCGCGTGCTCGACGTGGCCAGGGCGGTCGACCTGGTGGCGTTCGACACCCCGGTGTTCCACAACCGCCTGCAGCGCGTCCGGTCCAGCGCGCACCAGCCGCTGGAGCTCGCCTACGGGGTCTCCGGCCTGGCCGGGGCGGCGGTCGGGGTGCTGGGGGTGGTGGTGGCCCTGATCGCCATCGAGCCGCTGCTGCTGCCGCTGGTGGCGGCCGTGTTCGTCCCCGCCTGGCTGGCCGCCTCCCGACGCGGGGAGGCGTTCTTCCGCTTCTTCTGGCGCATGACCCCGCGCGACCGCGAGCGGCAGTACCTTGCCGGGCTGCTGACCGACCGGGACGCCGCCAAGGAGGTCCGCGGCTTCGGCCTGGCCGCGTACCTGCGCCGGCGCTACCAGCAGCTGTACGACGAGCGCATCGCCGAGCTGCGCGGGGTCGCCAGGCGGCACCTGCGCTACGCCCTGGTCGCCAACCTCGGGATCGGGGTGGCCCTGGCCGGCACCCTGCTGCTGGTC
>DASQWY010000499.1:0-6868 GCA_035640005.1 Actinomycetes bacterium | reverse complement strand
GATGCGCAGCCGGTGGGGCGAGGGGCCCGCCTCGGCCGCCAGCGCCGCCAGCTCCTCGCCGAGGCGGCCGATGGCGGCCTCCAGGTCGGCGAGCAGCCGGGCGCCCTGGCGTTCCAGCCGCCGACGCCGCTCGGCGGCGTCCCCGGCCTGCTGGCGCGCCAGCTCGTGTCGCTCCTGCTCGGCCCTGGCCTGCTCGAGCTCCCGCTCCAGGTCGTGGACCCGGCTCATCGGTGCGGCACCATTGGCTGCGGCGGCTCGGTCGACAGCCGCCGTCCCCTGGTCCGATGCCAGGCCAGGTCGACGCGCTCCAGCAGGCCCGGCGACGGCTTGCGGCCAGCCCATGGCGTGGGCAGCATGGCCCCTCCTCTTCGGGTCACGTGGGCGACCCGGCCGGTTGGTCCATGGCCAGTATTCTCTCACTGTTGTCCCCTGTTAGGTACAACAGATTGAGGGACGGCAGAAGTCTTCGCGATGTGTCCCGTCCGCGCCGCCTACCGCGCCGCCCGGGGCCTGCCGGCGCCAGCGGCGGCCACCCCGGACGGGTCCACGCCCGGCCGACGGCTGGTCGGGACGACCAGGAACGTCCACACGCCGGCTCACGGGAGGCGTCGCGTTCCAGCGTGAGGTGCCGATGGTCTACCGAAGAAGGTCGACGAACTCCTCGGCGGTCATGCCCACGCGCCGCAGGATGCCCGCCAACGTCCCGGTCGCCAGCTCACGGTGCAGCGGCACCGCGACAGTCGCGTAAGCTCCCGGCCTCGGCTGTGGATGCTTGAGGATCTGGTGGTCGCCTTTGATGCGCACCGGGACGAAGCCGGCTCGCTCGAGAGCGGCGACCGCCTGCTTGCCGGAGACGCCTCGCGGCAACCGAACGGTCACGCCGGGATTTGGACGTCGAACGAGGTGACCAGCGGCGGCTGCGGAGCCGCCGGTGCCGGCTCCTCCTCCAGGTAGACCTCCACTATGTCGCGGAGGTTGGCGAGTGCCTGCTCGATCGTCTCACCCTGGCTGGTCGCCTCGACCTCGAGGCAACGAGCGACGTACCAGTCGCCCTCGCGAGTCACGACGGCGGTGAGGTGCAGGGTGGTTGGTTCGGTCATGAGTGAAGCGTACCCCGCCGGGAGGTCGGGACGACCAGGAAGGTCCACACGTCCCAGGCGGCGTGGCTGACGACCAGGGCGCCCATGGGCATGCCGGCGGCGGCCAGGGCCGACCAGTAGGCGCCGGCGACCCCGGCCGCGCCGCAGAGGGTGAGGTTGCCGGTGACCACGTGGGCGCCGCCGTAGGCGGCGGCACCGGCGGCGGCGCCCGCCCAGGCGCCAAGGCGCCGGCCCAGCCGGCGGTTCACGAAGCCGCGCCAGAACAGCTCCTCGGCGGGCCCGATGATCAGCGCGAGCCGGGTGGCGAGCTCGCCGGGGGAGCCGAGGTCCCGCAGGGCGTAGATGTCGCCGATCTCGCGGGCGCCGGCCGGCAGCAGGCGGCGGGCCGCCCGGTCGCCGGCCAGGAAGACGAGGTACAGCCCGCCCGCCGAGGCGAGGCCGGCGGCCAGGTCGCGGACGCGGATGCGGGTGCGGCGCAGCTCCGGCTCGGCGACCAGCGCCAGGCCGCCCAGCGCGAGCCCGGTGGCGGTCATCCGGTCCCAGAACGCCCGCCGCGGTCCCCTGAACGTCAGCCCGAACGCCGCGTAGGCCGCCGCCAGCCCCACCCCGAGCACCCGGTCGGCCCGGACGCCCCGGCCGCGCCCCTCGTTCTCCGGGGCACCCGTGCCGGGTTCCCCGGACCCCCGGACCCCCCGGCCGGACCCCCGGTTCTCCGGGGCAACCGTGCCGGGTTCCCGGAACCCCTCCAGCCTCACCGGAGGACCGCCGCCAGGGCTAGGCCCACGGCCAGCAGGAACCCGAAGGCGGCGTGGAGCTGAGCGGTCTCCAGGTCGATCATGGCGATCGCCCGCTGCTGGCCGGTCGCGCCCAGCTCCGCGGCGCGGACGGCCCGCACCAGCAACGGCAGCGACAGCATGGCGAGCAGGCTGAGCGCGGGCAGCACGCCGGCGGCCACCGCCAGGGCAAGCGCCAGGTAGGCGCCGACCACCAGCGACAGGTACAGCAGGTGGGCGGCGCGCCTGCCGGCCCGGATCGACAGCGTGGAGATGCCGGCGCGGGCGTCGTCGCTCACGTCCCGCCACTCGTTGCCGTGCAGGATCGCGGTGACCAGCAGCCCGACCGGCACGCTGACCACCAGCGCCCGCCAGGAGAACGCGCCGGCGACCACGTAGTACGCCCCGACCACCATGAGCGGCCCCATCAGCAGGAACACGAGCGGCACGCCGAGGGCGTGGAACTTGTACTCCAGCGGCGGAGCGGTGTAGCCGAAGCCGCCGACCAGGCCGAGCAGTCCGAGCACCGCCACCGGCCAGCCCCTGACCGCGATCAGGCCGACCCCGATCGCGGCGGCGGCGGCGAACGCCACCCCGGCCACGGCGAACGCCTCCCGCTCGCCCAGCCGCCCCTTCAGCAGCGCGTGGCTGGCCCGCGGCGAGGTGATGTCGTCGATGCCCTTGCGCACGTCGTAGATCTCGTTGGTGACGTTGGTGCCGACGTGCAGCAGCACGCTGGCGACCAGGGCCGCGAGCAGCAGCGGCCAGGACAGGCGGCCGTCGACGGCGGCCAGCGCGCCGGCCGCGGCCACCGGCACGGTGGAGGCGGTGAAGCTGAACGGCCTGGCGATCTCCCGCCAGGCGCCGGCCCTCCGCCGCAGCCGGTCCGCCACGCCGAGCCGCCGGTCGTCCAGCCCGCCGCCGGCGGGGGCGGCCAGCGGCGCGGTCACGGTCGCGCCCGGCTCCGCGGCGGGCGCCTCGACCGGGCCGGGGAGCGCCGCCCGGCCGAACTCCGCGGCGGCGGCGAGCACCTCGCGGACCTGCGCCTCCTCCTGAAGCACCGGCTGCAGGACGGGCAGGTCCATGCCGGCCGCGTGGAAGGCGGCGGCGCGGGCGGCGACCTCCTCGCGGGTGCCGCACAGCATGAAGGCGTCCAGCAGCTCGTCGGGGATCAGGGCGGCGGCGCCGTGGTAGTCCTCGGCCCGCCACGCGGCCCCGATCCGGTCCTTGAGCTGTGGATCCAGGCCGGCGCGGCGCATCGCCAGGTCGGTCTGGACGCTCATCATGTAGATCACGAATGGCTCCCGCTTGGCCCGGTTCAGCGCCGCCCGCCGGCTGCGGTCGACCAGCGTGAGCAGGTAGCCGGCCACGTCCACCGCGCGCTCCTGGCGCCCGGCGGCGACCGAGGCCGCCCGGAGCCTGCGCAGCATCGTGCGCAGCGACGGGATCGACTCGGCCGGGCGGGCCAGGTAGCCGTCCGCCTTCTGGCCGGCCAGGTCGAGGAAGGCCGACCGGTAGGCGGCGACGTAGATCGGCACCCGGTGGACCGGCGGGAACATCGGCTGCACCGGCGGCAGCCCGGGGACGCCCGGCGGGATCCGCTGCCCGCTCCAGAGGGCGCGCAGCGTGTCGACGGCGCGGCTGACCGCCTCCACCCCGGCCTCGGGGCTGTAGGGGATGCCCATCTGCGCCAGGCGCAGCGGCAGGCCGGTGCCCATGCCGAGGATCACCCGGCCGGGGGCCATCTCGTCGATCGCGCTCACCGTCATGGCGAGCACGACGGGATGCCTGGTCAGCGGGTTGAGCGCGCCGAGGGCGACGCGGATCCCCTGAACCTGCGCGGCGACCGCCGAGGCGTAGGTGACGGCGTCCCGCTCGAAGTAGCTGTCGTGGATCCAGACCGAGTCGAGGCCCGCCCGCCCGGCCTGACCGGCCCAGGCGACGGCGTCGGCCACGCTGCCCCTGGCGGCTAGGCCCAGCCCGACCGGTCTCGAGAGCTCCGCCATCTTGTGCCCTCCTTCACAAGCGTGGCCATGGTACCTCGGCGGGCGCGCCCGCGGAGCCTCCCGCGGCGCCGGTCCGCCGGTCGAGGCGATACAGTGCCCGGGACGGCAACCGCAACCTGGGCCACCACCGGACGTGACCTCCACCGGCGCAGCCGGGCCGCCGCCGGCGGACCGGGCCTCTGCTTCCTCCGCCCGCCGCATCCACCTGCACGGCTGGCGCCATCCGGCGATCGTGGCCGCCGCCCTGCTCACCGTCGCCGCCGGCTTCGCCCAGTTCGGGTCGTCGGCCGCGCTGGGCGACGTCGCCCGCACCTTCGGCGGGGTCGAGCCGCAGGGCACGTCGGTGGCGGCCAAGGTGGGGCTGTCCGGCACGACCATCGGGATCGGACTGGCCATCATCCGGCTCGCCTCGCTGGCCAGCCTGCCGCTGGCCGGCCTGGCCGACCGGCACGGCCGGCGGCGGACGCTGCTCGCCTGCGTGGCCGCCGGGCTGGGCATGACCGCCCTGGCGGCGCTCAGCCCCAGCTATTGGTGGTTCGTGGTCCTGTTCGCCAGCGGGCGGCCGTTGCTGTCGGCCACCAACGCGATCTCCCTGGTGGTCGCCGCCGAGGAGACCACCAGCCGCGACCGGACCAAGGCCATCGCCCTGGTCACCGCCGGCTTCGGCATCGGCGCCGGCCTCACCGCCCTGCTCCGGGGCGCCTTCGGCGGCCACCTCGGCTTCCGCGGGCTGTTCGCGCTCGCGCTGGTGCCGCTGGCGGCCCTGCCGCTGCTCGCCCGCCGGGTCGAGGAGCCCGACCGCTACCAGCGCCTGCGGGCGGCGGCGGACCCGCAGGCGGCCGCCGCCCGGCCCGAACGGCTGGGCCGGGTCCCGGCAGGCCACCGGCGCCGGCTGCTGCTGCTCGGGACGCTACAGTTCGGGCTGGCCGTGGTGACCGGCCCGGTAATCACCTTCCTGTTCGTGTACGCCGAGAACGCGCTCGGGATGCCCCGCTCGGCCACCGCCGCGATGGTGCTGGCGGCCGGGCCGGTCGGGCTGGTCGGCCTGGTCGGCGGCCGCTGGGCGGCCGACGTGCTCGGCCGGCGACTGACCGCCGGGAGCTGCCAGGTGATGGTGGCGCTGGCCGGCATCGTCACCTACAGCGGGTCGCGACCGGCGGTGGTCGGCGGCTACCTGCTGGTGATCGTGGCCGGCGCGGCCTACGCCCCGTCCGTCGGCGCCCTCGGCGCCGAGCTGTTCCCCACCAGCGTGCGGAGCACGGTGGCGGGCTGGGTGACCGCGGCCGGCGTCCTCGGCGCGGTCATCGGCCTGGTCGCCTTCGGCCGGCTCGCCGACGCGCTGGACAGCTTCGCGGCCGCGGCCGCGCTGGTCTGCGCCCCGGTGGTCGCGGTCAGCCTGCTGTTCGCCCTCCTCCCCGAGACCCGCGGCCTGGAGCTGGAGCAGTCCGCCCCGGAGCCCGCCAGCTGACCCCGGCCGCTACAGGCGGCCCGCGGCCACGGTCGCCAGCTCGCGGAGCGTGGCCGCCGGGTCCGGCACCTTGCGGCTCCGCAGCCGGATCGACACGGCGACGTCGCCGCGGAGCACGGCGATGGTGTCGTTGCGGAGGTAGGCCTCGTCCCCGATGCCGGGCACGGCGCTCCCGAACGACCGGTTCACCCGCACGAGCATGCGGATGACGTCGCTGGCCGCGGTGAACACCGACACCGACGCGTGGTCGCCGGAGGCGGCCAGGTACTGGCAGGCCCGCAGCTCCCCGACCGGCAGCGGCCGCTCCAGCAGCGGCCTGGCAGGACCTACCGCCTCCCCCGAGGGCACGGCCGGCGTCCTCGGCCGTGACCAGCACCGCCGGGTCGACCTGAGTGCCCGCCGCGAGCAGCACGCCCGCCAGGGCGGCCGGCAGCGGGGGCGGCGCCCCGCCAGCGCCCGCAGGCGCCCCGGCTGGTTCGGGCGTCGGCGGCGCGGCGGCGGGCGCCTCGGCATCCGATTGTTCCACGTGGAACACGTGGCCCAGCCGCGGTCCGATGGTCGCCCGAACCAGCGTCCCCTCGCGCAGGCGGTCGTAGGTCGCCTTGGACACGATCCACGCCTTGACCTTGGCCGAGCGGCCGTCGTCCACCCCCACGAAGTAGTCGGTGTGGTGCTCGTCCCGCTGGTAGGCGCGCCGCCGCACCACCTGCCCCTCGACCGGCCGGCGCCCGGCCAGGTCGAGCGCGGCCCGGACCACCGCGGTCGCCGCCCACGCCAGCAGCGGCACCGTGAGCAGCAGCAGCCCGGTGGCGACCCAGCGGACCCAGAAGGCCGCCCGGTCGCCGCCGGGATAGCCGTCGGTGAGGTGCCGCACCCCGAGCAGCAGCTGGGCGAGGCCGTACCCGCCGGCGCCCACGCCCAGCCCGACGAGCAACGCCAGCCAGGGCGGTCGGCCCCAGACCAGCCGCAGCCGCGGGTAGCGGACCTCCACCACCAGCCAGCGGCCGCCAAACGAGGACCAGGCCCGGTGGTCGTCCTCGGCCCCCATCGGCAAGGCCCGGACCGCCGCGGTGGCCACCCCGAGCGCGGCGCCGTAGCCGAGGTAGCGGTCCCAGATCGCCACCGAGGCGGGCGGGAGCATGCGGAACACCTCGTCGCGCCGCAGGTACTCGCGGACTCCCAGCCAGCGGGAGGCGGCGGCCGCGCCGGCCGGTGTGTCCCGGAGGTCCTGGAACCTGGCCACCAGCGACCCGAGCGCGACCCAGGTGGCCAGGCCGGCCCCGACCGTCCCGAGCTCCACCCCGGCGGCGGCGTTCAGCAGCAGGGTGCCGAGGGCCGCGGGCGCCGCGGCGCTGAGCTGCAGGAGTCGCTTGGCGGTCGGGCTCCAGCGGTCGCGGGCCAGGCCCCGCCCGCGGGCGTCGGCGACCACCTCCGCCCTGAACCCCTTCCACCACCTGGACGAAGTCTCCTGCGGGCCGGTGGTGAGCGCCTCGGCCGGGACGATCCCGTCGACCGCCAGCC
>DASQWY010000498.1:0-10022 GCA_035640005.1 Actinomycetes bacterium | reverse complement strand
GACGTCCCCGCCGACCACCGGGTCCACCACCCGCCACTCGGCCTCCACGGCGTCCTCGCGGGCGAACAGCTCGGCGTCGCCGTGCAGGGCATCGCCCAGCAGCCGCTCGTAGGGCGCTCGGCCCTCGTCCGGCCGGTTGGCCAGCTCCAGCTCGACGTCCTCCCCGACCAGCTGCTCGCCGCTGACCTTGACCCGCAGCCCAAGGGCGATGCGGACGTCGGGGCCCAGCCGCAGGCGCAGGTGGTTGGAGGAGCTGGGGACCAGCTCCCCGAACACCTCCAGCGGCGGGCGACGGAACTCCACCACCACCTCGGTGGCGGTGACCGGCAGCCGCTTGCCGGCCCGCAGGTAGAACGGCACCCCCGCCCAGCGCCAGCTGTCGATCGCCAGCCGCGCGGCCACGTAGGTCTCCACCCCCGAGTCGGGCGCCACGCCCGGCTCCTGGCGGTAGTCGCGGAACTGGCCGCGGACCACGCTGGCCCGCTCCAGCGGCCGGATCGACTGGATCAGCCGCGCCTGCTCCCGGCGGACGGCGTCGGGGACGTTGACCGACGGCGGATCCATCGCCAGCAGCGACAGCACCTGCAGCAGGTGGTTCTGCAGCACGTCGCGGATCGCCCCGGCCTCCTCGTAGAACGCGCCGCGGCCCTGCACGCCGAACTCCTCCGCCATGGTGATCTGCACCGAGCGCACGTAATCGGCATTCCAGACCGGCTCCAGCAGCGCGTTGGCGAACCGCAGGTACAGGATGTTCTGGATCGGCTCCTTGCCCAGGAAGTGGTCCATCCGGAAGACGTCGCGCTCGGCCAGGTGCCGGTGCAGCACCTGGTTCAGCGCCCGGGCCGAGGCCAGGTCGCGGCCGAACGGCTTCTCCACGATCACCCGCGCCCCGCGGGCGCAGTCCGCGGCGGCCAGCCCCTCGACCACGGTGGCGAACACGCTGGGCGGGATCGCCAGGTAGTGGAGCGGCCGCTTGGCGTCGCCGAGGGCCTTGCGCAGCCGGGTGAACGTCTTGGCGTCGGCGTAGTCGCCGTCGATGTAGTCCAGCAGAGAGGCCAGCTTGGCGAAGGCGTCCTTGTCGATCTTGCCGTGGTGCTGCAGGCTCTCGCGGGCCCGCGTTCGCAGCCGCTCCAGGTCCCAGCCGGACCTGGCCACCCCGATGACGGGCACGTCCAGGCGGTGGCGCTCGACCAGGCCGTACAGCGCCGGGAAGATCTGCTTGTAGGCCAGGTCCCCGGTCGCCCCGAAGAACACGATGGCGTCGGACGCTTCGTGGCTGATGGAGGCCTCCCCGGCGCGGACGGTCAGGCGACCATGATCGCATGCGCCCGGCGGGCGGCTCCCACCGCGGCGCGGTTCAACTCCGGGCGCCGATGGTCGATGGAGCAGGTGACGCCTCGACGGGACTTCTGCGACAGGAGGCCGCCCGTGAACCTGGTCGGTTCGATCAGCGCCAAGGTGATGGCGCTGACCGTGTTCGCCCTGCTGGCCGTCGTGGCCGTGGGGGTGACCGGCTGGTCGGCGGTCAGCGGGCTGCAGGGCCGCGTGAACCAGATGGGTGTGGTCCAGCACGTTCTCCACAACCAGGCCGAGGCCGACGGCGGCAACCACGCGATCCAGTTCGACGTGCTGGCGGCGGCGACCGCAACCACCGCCAAAGGTCGCAAGGCCGCCCTGGACGACCTTGCCGAGCGGCGCGCCGCGCTCAGCCAGAGGATCGGCGACAGTCGGACCGTCCTGGAGGATGCCGGGGCGGGCGAGCAGC
This sequence comes from Actinomycetes bacterium, assembly GCA_035640005.1. GTDB lineage: Bacteria > Actinomycetota > CALGFH01 > CALGFH01 > CALGFH01 > DASQWY01. Next base: position 8,257 of record DASQWY010000498.1, on the reverse strand, counting down.
TCCGCCAGGCGTTCGCCGACCTGGCTCCCACGCTGGCGGCCTACGAGGCCACCTCGGGCGCGGCCGCCGACGCGCTCGAAGGCCGGGCCGGCACGGCGGCCAAGGTCGCGGCGGTCGACGCCGCCCAGGCCGCCTTCGACGTCCGCTTCGACCAGCTCACCGCCAGGATCAACGAGTTCGCCGACACCGCCAGGCGCCAGGCGGAGGAGGACACCGCCAGCGCGCGGCGGCGCACCCTGGTGCTGCTCGTGCTGGCCGGCGCGGTCGTCCCCGGGGTCGGGCTGCTGATCCGCCACGCGATCGACCGCACCATCCGCACCACCAGCCAGATCCTCGCGGTGGTCGACGCCGCCGCCGGCGGTGACCTCACCGGCCAGGTCACCGTGGTCGGGGACGACCCGATCGGGCGGGTGGGCCAGGGCATGGCCCGGCTCCTTGGCCAGCTGCGCGCAAGCATCGGCGGGATCGGGCAGACCGCCGCGATGCTGGCGGCGGCGTCCGGGGAGCTGCTGACGGTCGGCCAGCAGATGGCCGCCACCGCCCGGACCGCCTCCGACGAGGCCGGGGTGGTCTCGGCCACGGCCGGGCAGGTCTCCGCCAGCGTCGAGACGGTCGCCGCGGGCGCCGAGGAGATGGGCGCGGCGATCGGCGAGATCGCCCGCAACGCCACCCAGGCCGCCGGGGTGGCCGCGTCCGCGGTGCGGGTGGCGGAGGAGACCAACGCCACCGTCGCCAAGCTCGGAGCCTCCTCGGCGGAGATCGGCGAGGTCGTCAAGGTGATCACCGCGATCGCCGAGCAGACCAACCTGCTGGCCCTGAACGCCACCATCGAGGCGGCCAGGGCGGGGGAGGCCGGCAAGGGATTCGCGGTGGTGGCGGGCGAGGTCAAGGAGCTGGCGCGGCAGACCGCCAACGCCACCGCCGACATCGCCGCGCGGATCGACGCGATCCGGACCGACACCAAGGCGGCCGTGGCCGCGATCGGCGAGATCGGCAAGATCATCGCGGCGATCGACGACACCCAGGCCACCATCGCCGCGGCGGTCGAGCAGCAGACGACCACCACCGCGGAGATCAGCCGAAGCGTCGCCGAGGCGGCCACCAGCTCGGCTGGGATCGCGGAGCGCGTCAGCGGGCTCGCCCGGGCGTCGGAGCAGACCACCAGCGGGGTGGCCGAGACCCAGCGGGCCGCGCATCAGCTTGCGGGGATGGCGGCCGAGCTGCGCCAGCTCGTCGGCCACTTCACCTGCTGAGGGTTACCGCTCGTACGGCACGGCCGGATGGGGGAGCTCGTCGGACTCGGCGACCACCACGCGGTTGCGGCCGCGCGCCTTCGCCTCGTACATCGCCGCGTCGGCGGATCGGACCAGCGTCTCGGCGTCGTCGATCACGCTGGCGGCGCAGCCGAGGCTGATCGTCACCGGCACCACGCTGCCGTCGGGCAGGTGGCAGGGCTGGTCGGCGACGGCGCGCCGCAGTCGTTCGGCCAGCTCGGCCGCGCCTCGGGCGGAGGTCATCGGCAGGATGGCGAGGAACTCCTCGCCGCCCCATCGACCGACCATGTCCTCCAGCCGGACGGACCGTGCCATCCGCTCGGCCACCTCACGCAGGACGGCGTCGCCGGCGGCGTGCCCGTGCCGGTCGTTCACCGACTTGAAATGGTCGATGTCGATGATCAGCACGGCGATCGGCTGGGCGTTGCGCCGGGCCAGGCTGGTGAGGGAGGCCAGGTACTCCTCGACATGCCGCCGGTTGTGCATGTTCGTGAGGGCGTCGGTGCGGCTGATCGTGTCGAGCTCCTCGTTGCGCTGGCGCAGCTCGTCCTGGAGCCGCTTCACCCGGGCGGCGGCTTGGACGCGGGCCAGCAGCTCGGTCGGCTCGCACGGCTTGCGGAGGTAGTCGTGCGCGCCGAGTCGCAGCCCGTCGACGATGTCGGCGGTGCCGGATCGGCCGGTGAGGAAGACGACCGGAACGTCGCTGAGGTCGGGATCCGCCTTCATCGCGGTGAGCACGTCCCAGCCGCTCATTCCGGGCATCTCGACATCGAGCAGCACGACGTCCGGCTGCTGCGCGCGGCAGGCCGCCAACGCGGCCGCCCCGTCGGCCGCCTCGACCACGGTGTGGCCGCCCGCGACCAGCATCTTGCGGACCAGCGCCCTGATGGTGCCTGAGTCCTCGACGAGGAGCACGACGATTGGGGTCATATCGCTAACAAGCTCCCTGATCCCTCGGCCGGCCGCGCAGGGCCTGGCACGCCTTGCCGAGAAGATCGGTGCGCGCCCGTCGAGACTGGAGCGCGAGCCGCCCATCTTGGACCGGCGACCGCGCCGGTAGACTCGGGCCAGGTCCAACCATCCACCTGGGAGGCATCGGGTGACCGCACCGTGGCCGAACGGCGCTCCAAGGGTGGGCGACGTCGCGGAACTGTCCCGCACGGTCTCGCCCACCGACATCCAGCGCTTCACCGAGATCAGCGGCGACCGCAACCCCCTGCACTACGACCTCGACGCGGCGAAGTCCTCCCGCTTCGGGGAGATCGTCGTCCAGGGCGGGATCACCAGCGCCATCCTGAACGCGGTGGTGGCGGAGAAGCTGCCCGGACCCGGAACCGTGTTCCTCAACGTCAACTGGGACTTCAAGGCCCCGGTGCGACCGGGTGACACCATCACCGGTCGCGTCGAGGTCACCGAGGCGCGGACCGACAAGCCGATCACCAAGCTGCGCACCACGGTGACCCGCGACGACGGCACCGTCGCCCTGGAAGGCACCGCGGTCTGCTACACGATGGACATCACGTAAAGGGTCTTGGGGTTGCCGGCGGGCGCAGCCACAGCGACGCCCCCACCGGCTGCATGGTCTGGTCGACCACGGCCAGCAGCTCGGCGCTGAGCGCGTCCAGGTCGACCTGCTCGCGCAGGTGGGCGGCGAAGCCCTCCACGGTGCGGGCGGCGTCGTAGCGGGCTCGGTTGAAGCGCCGGTCGACCAAGTCCTGGACCCGGCGGCGCAGGGGGGCGAAGGCGCCCGCGGCGGCCAGGGTGGCGCCGGCCACGGCCAGGCTGCCCGAGTCGCCGGCCAGGCGGGTGGCGGCCGGCACGATCAGCAGGTACGGCACGACCAGCAGGGCGGTGACGGTCGCGTAGGTCACCGTGCGGCTGACCAGCCGGTCCAGGTCCCACAGCCGGTAGCGCAGCACCGCCACCGCCACCGCGGCCGGCACGCACACCACCATCGCGTACAGCACGCCCGAGATCAGCGTCTGCTGCGGCAGGACGGTCCCCAGCAGCAGCCCGACCACGGCGGCGGCAGCACCGGCGGCGACCCAGCGCAGCTGCTGGCGCTCCGCCCCGCGCGAGGTCCGGAACCGCAGCACCAGGCAGACCAGCGCCACCGGCAGGCAAGCCGTGTGCAGCAGCGAGCCGAGGTTGCCGACCGTCGTGGCGATCGTGCCGGCGGCCCCGGCCAGCGCCAGGGGGTTGTCCATCGGCGTCTCGGTCAACGGTGCCGGGCTGAGGCTGCCACCCACCAGGGCCAAGGTGGAGCCCGCCAAGCTGGCGACCACCACCACCCGCCAACGGCGCGACCGCAGGCGCCCGTCGGGCAGCAGCAGGAACGGCAGGGTGACGCCGAGGGCGATGGCCGGCGCCCAGGCGTACTCCCCGAGCGAGGCGCCGAGCTTGGCGGCCAGGGGAAGCGGCCGGCCGCTGCGGACCAGCCAGTCGACCCAGGGTCGCGGGGGGACGACGATCGACCACACCAGGCCGGAGGCCGCGTACAGCCAGCCGATCGGGTTCGCCGGCCGCCGTAGGCTCAGGACCAGCCCGATGGTGGCGTAGCCCAGCGGGAAGGCCAGCGCGTAGGCGGCGCCGTCGGCCAGCACGCCGATCGTCAGCGGCCGGGTCACGGCAAGGGTCACCAGCAGGCCGGCGGCGCAGCAGCCGAAGGCGGCCAGCCACGACGAGCAGGCGAGCACGGTCCTGGTCCGGGTCTGCATCCTCAGTCTCTGGCCCCCCGGGTGGTCGGAGCTGGTGCCGCCGAGTATGGCCGGTCCAGCGGTACGGGACCGTTACGGCTGCTCAGCCGGATCCGGCCAGCCTGCGTGCGGTGGCCAGCAGGCCGTCGACGGCCGCGGCGGCCGCCGCCCGCCGCTCCCGCTCCCAGCGGGCGGCGGCGTCCGCCTCGGCCCGGACGGCCGCGGCGTGCTCGCGGACCCGCCGCGGGGCCGACCCGCCCGGCTGCAGGCGCGCGTCGGCGACGACACGGTCCGGGTCGAGGGCGGCGGCCAGGACGGCCGGGTCGACCGTCAGCGGCCGGCCGAGGACCTCGCCGGCCGCCTCGGCCAGCCGTCCCGCGCTGAGCGGCTCGCCGTCGTCGTCGCAGGCGGCGACCGCCCGCGCCACCACCTGGTAGGCCGAGCGGTAGTCGAGGCCTCCTGCGAGGACGAGCGCCTCGGCCAGGTCGGTCGCGCCCGTGAACCCCTCGGCCGCGGCGGCGCGCAGCGCCTCCGCATGGACCTCGAGGGTTCGCACCACCTCGGACCCCAGCGCGACCACGCGGGTGGCCAGCCCCACGGCGTTGGCGGTCTCCCCGTAGGCGTACAGCCAGTTGTCGGTCCGCGCCGAGGGGGTCCGCTGGGTGGCCAGCGCGCCCGCGACCCGGCCGATGAGGGTGCCGGCCCCACCGCGGATGACGGCCAGGGCGTAGGGGTTGCGTTTCTGCGGCATCAGCACCGACGCCCGGGACAGCGACGGGGCGAGCTGGACGTAGCCGAACGCCGGGCTGGCGAACATCTCCAGGTCCTCGGCCAGCCGGTCGACGGTGATGGCGGCCTGGGCCGCCGCGGCGACGGCGTCGGCCAGCCCGTCGACCGCCCACATCGCGTCGCGGGCGTGGGCGCCGACATTGGCGAACCCCAGCAGCTCGGCCAGCCGCGCCCGGTCGACCGGGATGCGGGTGCCGCCGACGCCGCCGACCCCGGCGGGGCTGGTGTCGGCCCAGGCGTGGGCGTGGCGCAGGCGGCGCAGGTCGCGGACGCCCTGCTCGGCGAAGCCGCCCAGGTAGTGCCCGAAGGTGGACGGCTGCGCCGGTTGGAGGTAGGTGCTGTCGGCCCAGACGGTCGCGGCGTGCTCCTGGGCCCGGTCGGCGGCGGCGGCGACGAAGCCGGTCACCGCGGCGTGCAGGTCGAGCAGCCGCTCCCGGAGCGCCAGCCGGAACGCGATCCGGCCCGCCTCGCGGCGGGTACGCCCGGCCGGCAGCCAGCCCGCCACGGTCCCCAGCCGGCGGCGCAGCTCCCGCTCCCGGCTGTTGTAGGCGTCCCCGTAGCCGCGGTCGTAGGGGAACGCCTCGGGCGGCTCCTCGAGCAGCTCCAGCAGGGTGCCGAACAGGCCAGCGGCCTGCTCGCCCGGGAGCACGCCGGCCTCCGCCAGGCCGGCGGCGTGCGCCAGGTCGGCCAGCCCCAGCCCGCGGTGCAGCAGCGGCGCGTCGGCCAACTCCAGGTCGTACCCGGCGGCGACCAGTTCGGGCGCCGGGCCGCTGGCCAGGCGCCCCTCGGCGCCGAGGTAGCCCTCCGGCGGGGGAGCGCCGCCCCGGGGAGGCTCGGCCGGGCCGTCCATCACCGCACTGCGAACAGGGTGGGGGCGCCGCCGGTGACCAGGAAGACGACCGGGCCGCGGCAGTCGCCGGACCGGATGGCGGCGGCCAGCGCGGCCATGGCCTTGGCGGCGAAGACCGGATCCAGCAGCACGCCCTCGGTGCGGGCGACCAGGCTGGCGGCCTGCCGGCCCGCCGCGGACGGGACCCCGTAGCCCGGGCCGAGGTGGCCGCCGAGCACGGTGACGTCGGCCGCGTCGCCGGACGACTGCTCCCGGCCGAGTAGGGCGGCCGCTCCCGCCGCCAGGCCGGCGACCCGTTGCCGGCATTCGGCGACCGGGCGGCTGACGCTCACCCCCACCACCTTCCAGCCGGCCCCGTGCTGGCGTGCGCCGGCCACCAGCCCGGCCTGGGTCCCGCACGAGCCGGTGGCTAGCCACAGCTCCACGCGTTCCAGTCCGCTCCCGGCAAGCTGGTCGGCCAGCTCGGCCGCGGCCGCGGCGTAGCCCACCGCGCCGAGCGGCGTCGCGCCGCCGCGCGGCAGCAGGTAGGGGCGCCGGCCGGCGTCGCGGAGCGCCTGCCCGCGGGCGGCGACCTCGCGGTCGACCGAGGCTCGGTCCGGGTCGCCGGTGAAGCGAACCTCGGCGCCGGCCAGCCCGGCCAGGAGCAGGTTACCGGTGGCCTCCTGGGGCGGGCCGTAGGCGACCAGCTCCACCTCCAGCCCGTCGCGGGCGGCGGCCAGGGCCGCCAGGGCCGCCCAGTTGGACTGCGGGCCGCCGCCGGTGACCAGGCAGTCGGCCCGTTGCTGGTGCGCGTCGGCGAGCAGGTACTCCAGCGCCCGCACCTTGTTGCCGCCCAGGCCCAGCCCGGTCAGGTCGTCGCGCTTCAGCCAGATCTCGGCGCCCAGCGCGGCCGATAGCCTGGGCGCCTCCTGCAGCGGGGTGGGCAGGGTGCCCAGCCTCACCCTCGGCAGCGTGCCGGGTCCCGCGGTCATGTCCCGGCCTGCCGGCCGCGACCGCGCGCCAGCACCCGGTCGATGAAGGCGCCGACCGACCCGACCGCCGCCGCCGGGTCCAGCAGCAGGTCCAGCTCGGCCTGGTCGAGCGCGTCGGCGATCTCCGGGTCGGCCGCCAGGGCGGTGCGCAGGTCGACCCCGCGCTCGATGCCGGCCATGGTGGCCCGGTACACCAGCGCCTGGGCGGTGTGCTTGCCGACCCGGGCGGTGAGCGCCCGCATGACCGGTTCCGACGCCAGGTAGCCGCCGCGGGCGTCGAGGTTGGCCCGCATCCGGTCGGCGTGCACCTGCAGCCCCTCCAGCAGCCGCACCGCCAGGCCGAGGGCGGCCCCGGTCAGCAGGCACGCCTCGGGGAGCAGGACCCATTCGGTCTTCCAGGCCCTGCCGTCGCGTTCGTGGTCGTGCACCATCCCTTCGACCGCGAGGCCGGCCTGGGCGCGGACCAGGCGAGCCAGCGTCGCCAGGTGCTCCGACAGCTCGGGGTTGCGCTTGTGGGGCATGGTGATGCTGCCGACCTGCCCGCTGGTGAACGGCTCGGACAGCTCCCCGATCTCGGGCCGCTGCAGCTGGTAGATCTCGTTGCCGATCTTGGCGAGGGTGGCGGTGACCATGGCCAGCAGCCCGATGAACTCGGCCACCCGGTCCCTGGCGGTGATCCAGGGGAGGTCCGGGACGCCGAGGCCGAGCCGGGCGGCGAACGCCTCCAGCAGCGGCAGGCTGGCGTCCCCCCAGAACTCCATCGTGCCGAGGGCCCCGCCGAGCTGGACGACCTCCCAGCGGGCGCGGCCCTCCGCCAGCCGGTCGAGGTGCCGGCCGAGCTCCGAGGCCCAGACCGCGGCCTTGAACCCGAAGGTGATCGGCAGGCCGGGCTGGCCGTGCGTGCGGCCGGCCATGAGGGTGTCGCGGTGCCGGTCGGCCAAGGCCAGCGTGGCCAGCTCGGCGCGGCGCAGGTCGCGGGCGAGGATGTCCCCGGTCGCCCGCAGCACCTGCGCGGTCCAGGTGTCGGTCAGGTCCTGGACGGTGGCGCCCCAGTAGACCCACTCCCGCGCCTCGGCGGGCAGCACCTCCTGCAGGCAGCGGATCAGCCCGAGGGTCGAGTGCCCGGTGGCGCGCGTCTCCGCCGCGACCCGCTCCAGGTCGAGCAGCTCGACCTTGGCTCCCGCCCGGATGGCGGCGGCGGCCGGGGCTGGCACCAGGCCGACCTCCGCCTGCGCCTCCGCCAGCGCGGCGAGGATCTGGAGCCAGGCCGACAGGCGGCCCTGGTCGTCGAGCAGGGCGCGCACCTCCGGGGTGCCCCAGAGATGCCCGTAGATGACCGAGTCGACCGGGTGGGCGCTCATCGCCGCACTGGGGCCCCGGGAACCTGGGCGTCCACGCCGGCCAGGCGGCGCAGCGCCGCGCGCACCTCGTCCAGGTTCGCGCCCCACGGCACCACCACCGCGTCGCCGTCGACCTCGACGCCACGGTCGAGCAGGCAGCACTTGGTCAGGGTGCGGCCGCCGGCGGCGCCGCGGCGGCGCGGGCACAGGTCCACCTGGGGTGGCTCGTCGCCGTAGAAGTGGCGGTGGAACTGCATCGACCGTTCGCAGCCCAGGAGCAGCCAGTTGCGCCGTTGCGGCGGGTGGGTGTCCAGGAACTCGACGGGTGCGTCCAGGT
>DASQWY010000497.1:0-8084 GCA_035640005.1 Actinomycetes bacterium | reverse complement strand
GCCGGCCTGGACCGGCCGCCGCGACGTGCAGGCGATCGTCCCCCGCCGCGACCTGCCCGGTGGCGAGCTGGCGGTGGACGTCGGCGCCGGCTGCCGCGACCGGCAGGCGATCCTGACCGAGCCAGGCGGCGGCTCCGGGCGGCTGCTGCTGCCGCAGGCCACCCGGCCGACCAGCGCCATCGGCTGGCTCGACAGCCACCGCGTGCTGGTCGCCGAGGGCAGCTGCGACGGCCCGGCCGACCTGTGGACGGCCGACACCGCCGGCGGCGCGCCGCGGCTGCTGGCCCGCAACGTCGACCGCGCCGGGCTGCGGCGGCCCGACCCGCGCCCGGCGCCGGCCCCGCCGGACCTGGCCCGGTTCACCAAGGTGAGCGGGTGACGGCCGCGCCAGGTCCCTCCGCGCGGTGATCCTGGCCTACGAGGTCGGCATGGTCCGCCCCGGCCAGCCGTGAGCCGGGTGGGTCACTCGGAGGCGGGGCCGGTGAAGTGCGGGGGGCGGCGTTCGCGGCGGGCGGCGACGCCCTCGCGGACGTCGGGGCCGGCGAAGCCGAGGAACTCCAGGGCCAGCGAGGTGTCGAACAGCGGGCCGGCCTGGCGCAGCCAGTTGTTGAGCGCGTACTTGGTCCAGCGGATGGCGCTCTGGGAGCCGGCGGCCAGCCGGGTGGCGACCTCCAGGGCGACCTGGTGCAGGTCGGCGTCGTCGACGCAGCGGGACACCAGGCCGATGCGCTCGGCCTCCTCGCCGGAGAGCGGCTCGCACAGCAGCAGGTGGTACTTGGCCTTGGCCATGCCGCACAGCAGCGGCCAGACGATCGCGGCGTGGTCGCCGGCGGCGACCCCGAGGCGGGTGTGGCCGTCGATGATCCGCGCCGAGCGGGCCGCGATCGACACGTCGGCGAGCAGGCCGACGACCAGGCCGGCGCCGACCGCCGGGCCGGCCATCGCCGACACCACCGGCTTGGAGCAGTTGACCAGGTTGTAGACCAGGTCGCGGGCCTCGCGGAGGACGCGCACGCGCACCGCGTGGTCCTCGGCCATCTCGCTGACCAGGTCCAGGTCGCCGCCGGCCGAGAACGCCTCGCCGGCCCCGCGGACGATCACCGCCCGCACCTGCGGGTCGCGGTCGACCTCGGTCCAGATCCCGGCGAGGTCGCGGTGCATGCCGGCGTCGGCGGCGTTGAGCCGTCCAGGGGCGCTCATCACGATCCGGAGCACCCCTTCGGCGGGGCGCTCCAGCTGCAGGCTGGGGTAGGCGGCGTAGCGGTCGGTCATCGCGATCCCCCTGCCGGTCAGGCGGCCAGGTCGACCAGGGTGTAGGTGGGCGGCGCCCGCAGCGAGGTGGCGTCGCAGGTGATCGGGCGTGGCGTGGCGGCCGGGGCGACCCGCAGGCGCACCTCGACCGGGCCGGCCGGGCCGTCGAGGCCGACCGCGACCAGCCCGTCCGGCCCGGCGCGCTGGTAGCGCGCGACCAGGTCGTCGAGGCGGTCGAGGCCGAGGCGCCGGCGGGCGAACCACTCGGCGGCCTGCACGGCCGGCGGGTCGCAGGAGCGGCCGCGGTAGTGCTCCAGGTCGACCTGGCCGCGCTGGTGGGCCGCCAGCACCCGGCTGCCGTCGTCCGCGCCGACCCGGCCGTAGTAGACGCCGTGCGGCAGGCACACCAGGTTGCCGGCGAAGCGGTCGCCGCCCACGTGCGAGCACTCCCAGACGCGCCCGGCCCCGGTCCCGCCGGCGTCGGCGAGCGCGCCCGCCAGCGGCCGTCCCCAGGTGGCGCAGCAGCGGTCGTGGCGGCCGTTGGTGCACACCAGGTACAGCGGCTCGGCGCTGGGCTCGCCGAACTCGGGCGGCTCGCCGGCCCGGACCGCCTCCAGGTCGAGGCCGAGCAGCTCGGCGGGGTCGTCGAGCGGGCGCTCCCGCAGCCAGCGGACCGCCCGGCCGCTGTGGGCGACGAAGCAGCGCCGCGGCGCCTGGCCGGCGTCCCGGCCCGGCCGGCGGATCAGCAGCAGGCGCACCCTGGCCGCGACGGCGGCGGCGCGCAGGGCGCGGCCGAGGTCGGGGTCGAGCCGGCTCTGCAGCAGCGCCTCCCGGCCCCACGGGCCCGGCTGCTCCAGCAGCACCCAGCCGCGGACCCGTGAGGCGGTGCCGAACAGCGCCTCCCCGGCCGCGCGGGACACCGACGAGCAGATCGGTGGCGCCTCAGGCAACGGCCACCGATTCCAGCAGCCCCTCCCGGACCAGCCGGCGGACCAGCACCAGCCGGCTCGGCTCGTCGAGGACGCCGGCCAGCTCCGCGACCGCGAACCGCTCGGCGGCCAGCAGCTGGCGCATGGCCGGCTCCAGCCGCGCCGGCATCGACAGCTCGCGGTCGCCGAGCAGCACCTCCAGGCGCTCGCCGCGCCGCCGCAGCCGGCAGACGGCCCCCTCCCGGCGGCGCACGACCGAGTGGTCGCCGAGCTCGTCCAGCTGCAGCAGCTGCCGCAGCTGGCCGTCGAGCAGCGGCGGGCGGGCCGACCAGAAGCGGTGGGCGGCGTCCTCGGCGATCCGCCGGGGGTCGACCTTGTCGAGGAAGCGGCGCAGCTCGGCGACGCGCTCGGCGACGCCGTCGGCGAACGCGGCCGGGTCGTCGGCGTAGCCGACCGGCAGCGGCTCGCGGAAGGCCGCCTCGGCGGTGGCCCGCTCGACCACCTCGCGCAGCAGCTGGTTCCAGGTGGGCGCCAGCATCCCGACGGTCAGGTGCAGGGAGGCGGCGGTGCCGGTCTTGGCCGCGTGGCGGAAGCCGCGCGGGACGTACAGGCAGTCGCCCGGGCCGAGCTCCGCGTCGACCAGCGGCTCCCCGGGGGCGGGGGCGTCGGCCGGCAGCTTCTGGTCGGGCAGCGGGTTGGGGATCACCGGGTCCCAGACCAGCCAGTGCTTGCGCCCGTGGACCTGCAGCACGAACACGTCGTGGGTGTCGTGGTGGACCGCCAGCCCCTGCGACGCCGGCGGGGTCAGGTAGGCGTTGACCTGGGTGGGGTGGGTGAGGAACAGCTCCAGCCCGCGGCACAGGCGGGTCAGCGGCGGCCAGTAGCGGTGCAGGCCCTGCAGGACGATGGTGGCCCCGCCGCCGAACAGCTGGTAGATGCGGCCCGGGTCGGCCAGGTCGCTGAGCGGCACCGAGCCGACCCGCCCCGGCTTGGTGTAGGCCGCCGGCGGCAGCGGCCGGCCGTCCTTGACCAGCCGGAACGCCGGCGTGCGCGGGGAGGTGGTGGCGAGGATGCGATCGACGTCGGCGAGCGACAGCAGGTCGTCGAACCCTCCCGGGCCGCTCCCCCGCCGCAGCAGGGGCGCGCGGCCCCAGTGCTCGCGGACGAAGCGGTCCGGGTCGCCGGCGCAGCGCTCGATGGCCCGACGGTCAGGCGTCGGTGCCGTCTGCATCGCCGCCGTCGGTCCCGTCGCTGTCGTCGGTCCCGTCGGCGTCGCCGCCGGAGTCGCCGTCGACCCCGTCGGTGCCGTCGCCGTCGACCCCGTCGGCGTCGGTGCCGTCGGCGTCCCGCGGTCCGGTGCTGGCGGCCGGCCGGAAGCTGCCCTGGGCGTCGGTCCGGAAGGTGGTGAGGATCTCTTCGTCCTCGACGTGCGTGCCGGTGATGTCGGTGCTCATCGCGCTGACCTCCTGGCTCGGGCCGCCCGGCGCGGCGCACGCCGGCCACGCTATCACCGGCAGGGGCCGGCCGTTTAGGTGAGGGCGGCGACCACCTCGTGGTAGCGCGCCTCCGCCTCCTCGGGGGAGTCGCCGATGCAGGTCACGCCCATCTTTCCGTGCTCGGGGATGGCGCCGAGCAGGTGCAGCGCCGCGCCCGTCCTGGAGGCCGGGTCGTAGGCCAGGCCGCGGCGGCGGACCTTGTCGATCACCTCGCCGGGGCGCCGCCCCCGCAGCCGCGCCGACTTGAGGTTGTCGCTGGCGATGTAGGACTTGGCCCTGCCGCCGGCGACCAGGTTGCCGCTGCCGGCCTCGTAGCGTCCCTCGGTGGCCAGCGCGGCCATGCCGAACGGGTGGGTGGTGCCGCCGACCCGCAGGTTGATCTCGGCCAGGAAGACGCGCTGCCGGTCGCCGTGGGGGACCACGAAGAAGTCGACCCCGAAGTAGCCGATCACCCGGTGGCCGGCGAGCACGCGGGCGACCCGGTCGGCCGCCGCCCGCACCTCGGTGCGGTAGGCCGCGTCGGCCGGGAAGCGGCAGCCCAGGTAGACCTGGCGGTTGGGGCCGCCGAGGACCTGGTCGTGGGTTGACAGCACCAGCGGCTCGCCCCCCGGCAGCACGCGCAGCTGCACGCTGGGCGAGACCATCCCCGGGGCCTGCAGCAGCTCCTCCAGGACCGCGCCGCCCTGGGAGATCTTGGCCACGAACGACGGCCAGGACTCCTCCTGGGCGCAGAACACGGTGGGGCTGTCAACCAGCGAACTGCCCAGGCCGTGGAGCGGCACCACCGCGTTGCCCTGCCCGGAGAAGCCGTCGTTGAGCTTGATCACCACCGCGCTGGGCGGGGAGCTGGGCCGCCGCAGCAGGCGCCGGGCGGCCGCCTCGACCGCCTCCAGCGAGCGGAGGTCCTCCGAGCCGTCCAGGACCGGCACGCCGGCCCGCCGGGCGATCCGGCGCGAGCCGGTCTTGGAGCCGAGGGTGGCCTGCTCGGGGTGCGGCCCGTACAGGGGCAGCCCGAGCCGCTCGACCAGGTCCAGCTCCTGCCAGGTGACGTTGAAGGGCAGCACGAACGCCTCGGTCGGGCCGCCCGCCAGCTCCTTGATCCGGTCGATCAGGTCGGGCCGGTCGAGCAGCTTGGCGGTCAGGCAGCGGGGCTCGGGGTCGCGCGCCGACAGCAGGTGCAGGCGTTCGCGGGCGCCCGGGGGGTCGGGGACGAAGCTGAGGTAGTAGTCGACGATCGCCTCGTCGACCGGCATCGAGGTCAGGTAGACCACGCGCACGTTCGGGCGGCGCAGCAGCAGCAGCAGGAACAGCAGCCGCTCCTCGTAGTAGCCGATGCCGACGATCTTGCGCAGCTCCTCCGGCGGGAAGCTGAGGGAGGGGAGCACCACGACCGTCCCGCCGTCGAGGTCGAGCGGGTCGCCGACCGGATGGCGGTCAGCGAAGCTCCGCTGCAGGTCCTCGAAGGGAACCCGTAGGGGGGTGAGCGCCATAGCTAAAGATAACCAGCCTACGTAGCTGCGCGCATCCCCTGATTTCGCCGGGTTGACCAGTTTCGCCTGGCGGCGTGCGCGGCCCGGGCGCGGCCGGCTACGGTGAGCGCATGGCGCAGCGGATCACGTTCTACGAGGCGGTCGGCGGCGAGCCGACCTTCCGCCGCCTGGTCGCCCGCTTCTACCAGGGCGTCGCGGGCGACCCGGCGCTGCGGGCGCTGTACCCCGGCGAGGACCTGTCCGCCGCCGAGGAGCACCTGCGGCTGTTCCTGATGCAGTACTGGGGCGGGCCGGCGACCTACAACCAGCGGCGCGGGCACCCGGCGCTGCGCATGCGCCACGCCCGCTTCGCCATCGGCCCGGCCGAGCGGGACGCCTGGCTGCGCCACATGACCGCCGCGGTGGAGGAGCTCGACCTGCCGCCGGCGCTGGCCGCCCCGCTGCTGGAGTACCTGACCAGCGCCGCGCACGCGCTCACCAACCGCCCCTGATCAGGCATCAGGCGGGGCAGCAGGCGCGGGCGACCCCGTCGGCCAGCATCCGCAGGCCGGCGCCGAAGCCGGCCACCGGCACCCGCTCGTCGTCGCCGTGGAACATGCCGGTGAAGTCGCCGTCGCCCGGTTCCAGCCGCAGCGGGCTGAAGCCGTAGCAGGTGACGCCGAGCCGCGACCAGTACTTGGCGTCGGTGAAGCCGGGGGTGACGCTGGGCACGGCGACGGCGCCCGGGTGGTGCTCCTCGACCACGGCGGCCAGCACCCCGAACAGCTCGGCGTCGGGCCGGCTGACGGTCGGCGGGTGGCTCGGCGCCACCAGCTCCAGGTCGATGTGGCGCCCGGCCAGGGCGCGCAGCTCGGCCAGCAGCTCGGCCTCGCTGGAGCCGACCGCGATGCGCCCGTCCAGCTCGGCCTCGGCCTGGCCCGGGATCACGTTGGTCTTGTGGCCGGCGCGCAGCACCGTCGGCGAGGCGGTGTTGCGCAGCACCGCGGCGAGCACCCTGGCGGCGGCGCGGTCGCCCGGCAGCCGGTCGGTGGCAAGCCCCGACCAGCGCCGGCTGAGCAGCAGCGGCAGCGCGGCCCGGCCCGCCCGGCCGCGCACCGCCGCCAGCGCCTCCACGAAACGGCGCGCCTCCGGCGAGGCGTGCAGCGGCAGCCGCCGCCGCCCGACCTTGGCCAGGAACTCGGCGAGCCGGACGACGGCGTTGTCGTCGCGGGGGACGCTGCCGTGGCCGGTGGCGCCGTGGGCGGTGGCGCGCAGCCAGGCGACGCCCTTCTCGGCCACCTGCACCGGGTAGACCGGCCGGCCGGCGACGTAGACGGTCGCCCCGCCGACCTCGCCAAGGGCGTACTCGGCGCGGACCTTGTCGGGGTGGTGGTCGACCAGCCAGGCGCTGCCGGCCTCGCAGCCCGCCTCCTCGTCGGCGACGGCGGCGAACACCAGGTCGCGGCGGAGGGGGGCCTGCAGCCGCCGCAGCAGCCCGACCACCGCGGCGCCCATGGCGACCATGCCCTTCATGTCGACCGCGCCGCGGCCCCAGACGGCGCCGTCGTGGACCTCCCCGCCGAACGGCGGGTGCCGCCAGCGGCCGGCCTCGGCCGCGACCACGTCGACGTGCCCGTTCAGCAGCAGCGGGCCGGCCGAGCCGTCGCCGCGGACGCGGGCGACCAGGTTGGCGCGGCCGGCGGCCGGCTCCAGGATCTCCGGTTCCAGCCCGGCCGCCCGCAGGTGGTCGGCCAGGAAGGCGACGCACTCGGCCTCGTTGCCGGGCGGGTTGGTGGTGTCGAACCGCAGCAGCGACCGCAGCAGCTCGAGCGCCGCCGCCTCCTCGCGCGCCCAGTCGACCGGACCCAGCAGCGGGTGCATCGCGCCTCCTTCGCCTGTGCCGTCCCTGGCACGCTACCGCTCAACCCGGGGATGGTTCGCGCCGATGAGGGGAGGTGCCCCGACCAAGGAGGGTGACCTCCCGATGCCTGCCCCCACCCCCCGCCACGCCCCGCGCCCGCGCCCGCAGCTCCCGCCCGTCCCGTCCCCGCGAGCGACCGGCGGCCTTCCCCAGCGCCGGGCCGCGCGCCTGCGGCGGCCGGCGCGCTGGCTGCTGGTCCTGGCCGTCGCGGTGCCGATGGCCGGCGCGGTCGGGCTGGCCGAGCGGCCGGCGGCGGCCAGCATCCCCACGCCGGGCATCGCGGCGGTCAGCTTCGCCCTGCGCCAGCTCGGCAAGCCCTACCACTGGGGCGCGGCCGGCCCGGGCGCCTTCGACTGCTCCGGGCTGACCTCGACCGCCTGGCGGGCCGCCGGGGTCGGCCTGCCGCGCGTGTCCCGGCAGCAGTACGGCGCCGGCCGGCAGGTCCGCCTCGCCGACCTGCGGACCGGCGACCTGGTCTTCTACGCCTACGACACCAGCCGGCCCAGCACCATCCACCACGTCGGCCTGTACCTGGGCGGCGGCCGCATGGTGGAGGCCCCCCACCGGGGGGTGCCGGTGCGGATCGCCTCGATCTGGCGCCGGGGCCTGCTGGCGCATGCCACCCGCCCCGCCGGCGCCGGTGAGCGCGTGCTCGCCCGCCTCGGTTCGCACGGGACCATGGTGGTGGTCGTGCAGCTGCGCCTGGCCGCCAGCGGCTACTGCCTGGCCGTGGACGGCGACTTCGGCTGGCGGACCTGGCGGGCGGTCCGCGACTTCCAGCTTCGGCACCGGCTGGTGCCCGACGCGATCGTCGGGCCGGTGACCTGGGCAAGCCTGGTGGCCAACGGGCGGCAGCTGAGCCAGCCGCGCTGCTAGCTCCGGCCCTCAGGGGCCTGGCGGGCCGGGGAGGCCCGCCTCCTCGAAGGTGGCCATGCCGGCCAGGGCGGCGGCCGCGGCGCGGACCAGCGGGACGGCCAGCAGGGCGCCGGTCCCCTCGCCGAGCCGCATGCCGAGGTCG
>DASQWY010000496.1:0-2025 GCA_035640005.1 Actinomycetes bacterium | reverse complement strand
GACGCTGACGCCGTACGGGTCGACGGCTGTTGGTTCACCATCCCCGCGTATGCGCGCAGCCTGGTCCGCGCGCAAGTGCTAGCTCGACTTTCCTGGCTATTGGGGAGTCGGGGGATGAAACTCCAGGTCAGCGGCCATGAGCAGGGGCGACCGCTGTATTACCCAACTCAGCGTCGGGGCGCGTAGGCGGCCAGGTCGAACAGGTCGAACAGGCGCTGCTGGGTGGGGTCCATCTCGGTCAGCACGTGCCTGGCGCGGGGTCGGCCCCGAGCGCCCTGGTAGAGCAGGACGGTCTCCTGGATGCCGGCTTGGGCGGCGTGGCGGCGCAGCAGGTGCGCCACGGTCAAGGCGAGCACGCAGTAGAACACGTGCACGCGGATCTTCTGGTCGGTCCAGTGGAACATTGGGCCGAAGGAGACGACCTTGGGGTCCTTGAGCTGCCGGAAGCCGGCCTCCACGTCGGCCTGGGAGCGGTAGGCGGCCACCACCTGGTCCACCGGCCAGTCGGCTCGGTCGGTGAACAGGATGCGCTTGCCGAACACCTCACGTGCGAGGCGGCGTTTGGCGGCCGGGTCGGTACGCCACTGAAGCCGCAGGCTGGCCGGAGTGGTGCCCTCAAGCTCCCAGCTGATCACCCGGTCCAGCCAGCGGGGCGACAGGATCTGGCGGATCTCGGCCTCCACCTTGGGTCGGGGTCGGCGGGTCTTGCCGCGCGCCAGACGGGCCTGCAACTCGGCCAGGCGGCGGCGGGCCTTGGCCAGGGTCTGCTCAAAGCCGCGCGCCTGGGCGGTGTGGAAGGTCTGGGAGTGGGTGACGATCACCCGCCGCTGGGCGCCCAGGGCCATCGTGCGGGCCTCCAGCGCAGCAAGGCCCGGGAAGCGCTCGGGGTCCACCACCTGGAAGCGGCGGGCCGGGATGGCCAGCAGGTCGGGATGATCGGATGGGCGCAGGCTGCCGACAAAGTGCAGCGGGCTGGCCTCGACATCGGCCTGCCCGTCGGCGGAGTCGCAGCCGGCGTCGTAGACCACCGTCAGCCGGTCGGTGGCTTGTGCCAGCGCCCCGAACCGGGCGACCAGCTCCTCGATCACTGCCGAGAACTGGGTCACGTCCGGGTGGTTGCCCTGGTAGGCGTGGCTGAGGAGCGGCACGCCGCCGTCGCTGGTCACCACCAGCCCGACCCCGACCAGGCGCAGGTCGAAGCGCTTTTGCCTGGCATGGCCCCGCGCCGCGATGGTGTTGCGGGTGTTGGCGGAGTCCACGAAGGTGGCGAAGTTGGTCATGTCCAGCACCAGCCCGGCAAGGTCCAGCCCGAAGACCTCCACCATCCGCGCGGCCACGGCCCGCTCGATGGTGCGCAGGTCGGCGACGCTGACCTGATCCATGGCGTCCCAGAAGCGGCGGTGGTCTAGCGCGCCGGCGGGCAGCTTGACCAGCCGGTCTGCGGCGGTGGTGTGCCACCAGGCGGCAAAGGCGAGCTTGGAGCGTGGCGCGACCACTTGGTTGAGCGTTGCCAGGGCCAGGTAGGTGCCGACCCAGGCGGCCACCTCCGCCCGCCTGGGACCGACGATCTGGTCGGTGATCGCCGCGACCCGCAGGCGCTGGAGCACCGACCAGGCCGCGGCCAGGTCCCCAAACGCGCGATGGCGGGTCCGGGCAGGCTCACCGGGTCCGGCGGCCCCAAGCCGTGCGGCGACCTCCTCGGCGCTGCCCAGGTACTGCTGCGCGACGATGCGGGGCTTGCCGGCCACCCTGGCCGACTCCACCAGGTAGTAGTAGGTCCGTCCGCCTCGTCGCTTCCCAACCAGGCTCGCCATGATTGTGGGTAATACACCATCCCGGCGAGCACTGCCAGTCCCAGCATCACAACAGCCTGGTCAGAGCCAATGCAGGATGGCGAACCCAGCCTCTGCGAGCAGCCTCAGCCCCATAGCCAGGAAACTCCGGCTAGCCGCCGAAGTCGACGTTCTTGGTCTCGACCGTCTCGGCCGTCCGTCCCGGTGCCGTCTGGTAGTTCCAGTACAGGTT
>DASQWY010000495.1:0-7370 GCA_035640005.1 Actinomycetes bacterium | reverse complement strand
GGTCGAGCTCTGGGGCCTCGGCGCCCGCCGCACCGCGCGGCTGCCAGTCGGCGCCGACGGCTACGCACTGGACGCCGCCATGGCGTGGACGGCGGCGGTGCGGCTCGGCGCCGACCCGGCGGAGGCCATGGCGGCGATCGCCGGGCTCGGGGTAGTGCAGGACCGCTACGCGCTCAGGTCCGTGGACGGCGTCCCGGTGCGGCTGCTGCTGGCCAAGAACCCGGCCGGCTGGGACGAGGCGCTGACCGCCGCGGCCGACCTCGGCCGCGCCGCCGTGGTCGCGGTCAACGGCGGCGGGCCCGACGGCCGCGACACCTCCTGGCTGTGGGACGTGGAGATCGCCAGGCTGGCCGGGCGGCCGCTGGTGGTCGCCACCGGGGACCGAGCGGAGGACGTCGCCCTGCGCCTGGAGGTCGCGGGCGTGCCCTGCGCGCTGGTGCGGCCGCTGGAGACGGCGATCGCGCTGGCCGCCGGGACGGCCGGCCGCGGGGTGGACCTGTTCGCCGACTACACCTCCTTCCGGCGGGCGCGGGAGCTGACCGGCCGGCATGGCTGAGCTGCTCCGGATCGCCCTGGTCTACCCGGAGCTGCTCGGCACCTACGGCGACCGCGGCAACGCCGAGGTGCTCGCCTGGCACGCCGTCCGGCACGGCCTGGCGGCGCGGCTGGTCGAGGTCCCGGCGAGCGAGCCGGTCCCGGCCGGGCTGGACGCCTACCTGCTCGGCGGCGGCGAGGACGCCGCCCAGGCGGTCGCGGCGCGGCTGCTGCGCTCCCCCGCCGGGGACGGGCTGCGGCGGGCGGTCGACGACGGGCGGGCGGTGCTGGCCGTCTGCGGCGCCTTCCAGCTGCTGGGGAGGACCTACACCGACGGCGGCGGGCGGGAGATCCGCGGTCTCGGGCTGCTGGACGTCGACACCGCCGCCGGTTCACCGCGGCTGGTCGGGGAGGTCGTCACCCGGACGCGCGAAGGCGGGCTGCTCAGCGGGTTCGAGAACCACGGCGGCCGCACGCTGCTGGGCGGGGGCGTCGAGCCGCTCGGCACGGTCGTCCACGGCGCCGGCAACAACGGCGCGGACGGCACCGAGGGCGCCAGGCGGGGCTCGCTGCTCGGCACCTACCTGCACGGCCCGGTGCTGGCCCGCAACCCCGCCCTGGCCGACCTGCTCCTCGGCCAGGTGCTCGCCCGCCGCGGCCTGCCCGCCGAGCTGCCCCCGCCGGCGCCGAACGACCTCGCCGTGGAGCTGCACCTGGCCCGCCTCCGGGCGGTCCTCGGGCGCCGCCTCACCCGGGGGCACGGGGCAGCGTGACGGTGAACACGCTGCCGGCGCCCTGCCGGCTGGAGGCGCCGATGCGCCCGCCGTGCGCCTCCACCAGCTCCT
Source organism: Actinomycetes bacterium (assembly GCA_035640005.1). GTDB lineage: Bacteria > Actinomycetota > CALGFH01 > CALGFH01 > CALGFH01 > DASQWY01. The sequence goes on along the minus strand of DASQWY010000495.1, from coordinate 5,991 downwards.
TGCAGATGGCCAGGCCGAGGCCGCTGCCGCCGCGGGCGCGGTCGCGGGCGGCGTCGGCGCGGAAGAAGCGGTCGAACACCAGCGGCAGGGCCGCCGCCGCGATCCCCGGCCCGGTGTCACGCACCGACAGCCCGGCCTGGCCGTCCTCCTGCCACACCCGCAGCCGCACGGCCCCGCCCGGCTCGGTGTAGCCGACGGCGTTGTCGACCAGGTTGGACACCACCTCCTCCAGGCGTGACCGGTCGGCCAGCACCCAGGCCCCGCCGCCCTCCAGCTCCAGGGTGAGCGCGATCCGCCTGGTCTCGGCGATCGGCCGCAGCCTGGCGACCACGGCCGCGGCGACCTCGCCCAGGTCCAGGCGCCGCCGCAGCAGCCCGAGCCGGCCCTCGTCGGCGCGGGCGAGCGTGAGCAGGTCCTCGACTACCCGGCTCATGCGCCCCACCTCCTCCAGGGTGCTCTCCAGCACCCCGGAGCCGTCGCCGGGCAGCCGCGGGTCGCGCAGCGCCACCTCCAGCTCGGCTCGCATGACCGCCAGCGGGGTGCGCAGCTCGTGGGAGGCGTCGGCCAGGAAGCGTCGCTGCAGGACGACGCCCCGCTCGATCCGGTCGAGCATGGTGTTGAGCGTCTCCCCGAGCAGCGCGAGCTCGTCACGGGCCGCCGGCACGGTGACCCGCTCGTGCAGGCGGCCCGCGCCGATCGAGCCGGCCTGGCGGGTCATGCGCGCGACCGGCCACAGCGCCTTGCCCGCCAGCAGCCAGCCGCCCGTGCCGGCCAGGGCCAGCGCGCCCGGGACCGCGACCAGCAGCAGCAGCCGCAGCCGGTCCACCGACTCGTCGACCCCCTCCAGCGACGAGCCGACCACCAGGACCTCCCGGCCGCGCGGGCCGTCGTCCGGGGCGGCGAGCACGCGGAAGCGCTCGTCCTCGGCGCCGAGCCGGACCGTCGCCCACACGCGGTGACCGGGCCGCACCCGCGCCAGGCGGTCCGGCCCCAGCATCGGCCGCGCCGCGATGCCGTCGCCGCCACCGGCCAGCACCCTGCCGTCCGGCGAGAGCAGCTGCGCGGCCGACTCCCGGCCCGGGAGCCCGGCGAGGGCGGCGGCGCTCGGCGGCGCGGCCAGGATCTCGTCCGCCCTGCCCTCCAGCGAGCCGTCGAGGCTGGCGGCGAGGTCGGCGCGCAGCCGCAGCAGCAGGAACCCGCTGAGCGCCGCCACCGTCGACCCCAGCAGCGCCAGGTACCAGGCGGTCAGCCGGACGCGGACCGGCAGGCGCGCGAGGAAGGCGGCGCCCGGCGGCCTCACGCCGGCTCCAGCGCGTAGCCGACCCCCCGGACGGTGCGGATGAGGCCGCGGGAGAACGGCTGCTCCAGCTTGCGCCGCAGGTAGCCGACGTACACGTCGACCACGTTGGAGAGGCCGTCGTAGCCGTAGTCCCAGACGTGCTCGAGGATGTCGCTGCGGCTGACCACCTCGCCGGGATGGCGCATGAGGAACTCCAGCAGCGCGAACTCGCGCGCCGACAGCTGCACCTGGCGGCCCGCCCTGGTGACCTGGTGGGCGGCCGGGTCGAGGGTCACGTCCCCGGCGCGCAGCACCGCGGGGCGCTCGGTGGCGCCGCGGCGCAGCAGGGCGCGCAGCCGGGCCAGCAGCTCGCCGAACGCGAACGGCTTGGCCAGGTAGTCGTCGGCGCCCACGTCCAGCCCCTCGATGCGGTCGCCGACCGCGTCCCGGGCGGTCAGCATCAGCACCGGCGCCCAGCGGCCGCCCTCCCGCAGCCGCCGGCAGACCTCGAAGCCGTCGATGCCCGGCAGCATCACGTCCAGGACGATCGCGTCGTAGGCGTTCTCGGTCGCCAGGTACAGCCCCTCGTCGCCGTCGGAGGCGGTGTCGACCGCGTAGCCCTCCTGCTCCAGCCCGCGCCGCAGCGCCCGGAGCATCTTCAGCTCGTCCTCCACGACCAGCACACGCACCGCGGCAACCTTCAGGGGCTGGCCTGCCTGGCCAGCGCCGGGATCACCGGGGTCGACCGGTCGGCGGCGTGGCCGAGGGGCCGCAGGCCGAACAGGCGCTCGATGGAGCGCAGCAGCGCGTAGTGGGTGTAGGTGGTGGCGTCCCGGGCGGGGCGGACGCGCGGCCCGGTGACGATGGTGGCGACGTTCCCGCCGCTGGCCAGCCCGTTGCAGCAGCCCTGCCCCCGCCCGCCGCCGGCACCCTCGTCCCAGGTGACCACCAGCCGGGTGTCCTGCCGCCAGGCGGGCGAGGCGGCGAGCCGGCCGTACAGGTCCCGCAGCCAGGCGTCGGCGGTGGCGACCAGCCGGCGGTCGTCGCCGCCCCGCCCGGCGCCGTGCATGTCGTGGTCCAGGTCGGGGCTGATGAAGGCGAACCGCGGCAGGCGGCCGCCGGCCAGGTCGGCGGCGAACTGCTGGAACGGCACCACCTTGCGGCAGCGGGCGGGGGCGGCGCGGACGCTCTGGAAGTACATGAACGGGTCGTGCTTCTTGGCGTAGCTGCCGGCGCCGTGCGCGTCCGAGCAGGCGGCCGGCAGGCCCTGCATGTACGCCATCCAGGAGATCCCGGCGTGCTCAAGCTGGTCGACCAGGTTGGGGGCGTCGACGTTGCAGCCGCCGCAGTCGCTGCTGATGCCCTGGGTGCCGCCGCTGACCATGGCGATGTAGTTCGGCAGCGACGGGTGGGTGATGGCGAAGTAGCGGGTGAGCAGGACCCCGCCGCGCGCCAGGCGGGTGATGAACGGCGCGGACGGGGAGCCGATGACCTGGTCGAGTGAGTGGTTCTCCTCGACCACCACGATCACCCGCGGGCCGCTGGCGGCGTGGGTCGTGGTGGACGCCGGCGGGGCCGTCGGCGGGGCGGCCTGAGCGGTCGAGCCCGGGGCGGTCTCGGCCGACCGGCTGCTGCCGCACGCGGCCGCGACCAGCACGAGCACCACGGCCGCCAGCGTCCTCGCTCGCCAACCCCTCACGCCAGCCTCCTCGGTACGTGGATGGTCCCGGCGACCGCCGGGATGGTCGCGGTACCTGGATCGGCGGCATGCCTGAGCGGCTGGAGGCCGAACCGCCGCTCGATGGAGCGGAGCAGCGCGTAGTGATCGTACCGGGTCGGGTCGCGCAGGCCCGCCGGGATGCCCGGTCCGGCGACGATGGTGGCGACGTGGCCGCCGCCGTGCCCGTGCAGGCCGCGGCTGCTGCTGCCCTCGTCGAAGGTGACCACCAGCACGGTGCCGGCGCGCCAGGCCGGCGAGCGCGCCAGCTCCCGGTACAGGCGGCGCAGGAACGCGTCGGCGCTGGCGACCGTGCCGCTGTGCATGTCGTGCCGCAGGTCGGGGGTGACGACCGCGAACCTGGGCAGCCGCCCGCCGCGCAGGTCGGCGGCGAGCTGGGTGAGCGGCACCACCCGATGACAGCGGACCGCCGAGTGGCGGACGTCGTCGAGGTGCAGGAACGGGTTCACCTTGGAGGCGTAGGCGCCGACCTTAGCCACGGTCGAGCAGGGCGCCGGCAGGCCCTGGTAGTAGGCCTTCCAGGAGATCCCGGCCGCCTGCAGCTGGTCGACCAGGTTGCGGCCGGGACGGTGGCAGGCGTAGCAGTCGCCGTGGATCCCGAGCGGGTCGCCGGCCAGGAGCGTCATGTAGTTCGGCAGCGACGGGTGGGTGACCGCGTAGTAGCGGGTCAGCAGCACGCCCCCGGCGGCGAGCCAGTTGAGGAACGGCGCCTGCCGTGAGCCGACGATCTGCCGGTACTCGTGGTTCTCCTCCACCACCAGGATCACCCTGGCCAGCGGGTGCCGCGCCGGGCGCTCCCGGGCCTCCAGGGCTTCGGGCAGGATCAGGGCCGCCGCGACCAGCGCCGCGAGCAGCGCGAGCCCGAGCCACCGTCGAGCGTTCACCGGAGCACGCCCGTGTGGCCGAGGGAGTAGCGGCCGGGCTGGGGGTACACGCACAGCCCGTGCGGGCCGCTGCCGACCGGGACGCGGGCCAGCAGGCGACCGCTGCCGGTGTCGATCGCGTACACCTCGGCGTCGTAGCGCCCGGAGAGCCACAGCACGCGGCCGTCGGCCGAGACCCCGCCCATGTCCGGGCTGCCGCCGCCGGGCAGCCGCCAGGTGGCGACCACCCGGCGGGTCGCGAACGACACCACCGACACCGAACCCGCCTGCCGGTTGGACACGAACAGCAGCCGCGAGTCCCGGCTGGTGTACAGCCCGTGGGCGCCCGCCCCGGTCTTCACGAACCCCACCACCCGCAGCCGGTCGCCGTCGACCAGCCAGACGCCGCCGGCGGCCATGTCGGCCACGTAGAACAGCCGCCCGTCGGGGGCGAGCTTGACGTCCTGGGGCATGGCCCCCGGGCGCAGCGGCAGCAGGCTGAGCACCCGCTCGGCGGCCACGTCGACCTTGACGAGTGCCGCGCCGAACTCGCAGCTGGCCAGCAGGTAGCGGCCGTCGGCCGAGAAGTCCAGGTGGTCGACGCCGGCGCAGGGCATCCGCAGGCTGTGGCGCAGCCGCAGCGAGTGGGGGTCGCGGAAGTCCAGGCGCCGCAGCCGCTCGGCCACCACCACCGCGCGGCGGCCGTTCGGGGTGAAGTACAGGTTGTACGGGTCGGCGACCGGCACCGGGCGGCCCACCCGCCCGCTGGCCGCATCGATCGGGGTGAGGCTGTTGCTCCTGTCGTTGTCGACCCAGAGCGTGCGGAGGTCCCAGGACGGGGTCACGTGCTGGGGCAACAGGCCGACCCGGAAGTGGCGGACGACCTTGCGGGTGCGGGGGTCGATGACGCTGACGGTGCTATCCCCGCTGTTCGGCACCCAGACCCTGGCCGGGACGTGGCGGACGGCCGGGCTGAGCATGCCGGGCCGGTCGGCCGCGTAGACGTCGCCGGGATCCAGCGGCGGCGGCATCCCTGGCAGCCCGGCGGTGGGCCCGGCCGCCGGCGCCGGCGGCGCGCCCGTCGGGCGGACCGGCGGCGGGTCATCCGCCCGACGCCCGGGGGCGTGGCCGCAGCCGGCCGACACGAACCCCACCAACAGCAGAACGGCGGTCGCCCTCACGCGGCGCATGGGGTTGCTCCTCGCGGTCCGGCGGCTCGGTGCCCTTCGAGCCTACGCAGGCCCCGGTCAACGGCGATGATGGTGACGGTCAACGGACGGCAAACCTTTGTGTCCCCGGTTAGGCTGGCAGGGCGATGGCTGGCGTGCGGATCCTGGTCGTGGAGGACGATGCGACCCTCGGCGGCGGGCTTCGGCAGGTGCTGGCCGCCCAGGGCTACCCGGTGGCATGGGCTCGAACCGGCACCGAGGCGTTGCACCTGGCCGCCCTCGACCCGGTCGACCTGGTCCTGCTCGACCTCGGCCTGCCGGACCTGGACGGCGTCGAGGTCTGCCGGCGGCTGCGGGAGCGGTCCGCGCGGGTCACGATCGTCGTGCTCACCGCCCGGCGCGAGGAGATCGACGTGATCGTCGGCCTGGACGCGGGCGCCGACGACTACCTGACCAAGCCGTTCCGGCTGGCGGAGCTGCTGGCCCGCATCCGCGCGCACGCCCGCCGCCTGGAGCCCGGCGCGCCGGCCGAGCGCCTGGTCGTCGGCGACCTGCAGCTGGACCGGGCCGCCCGCCGCGCCTGGCGCGGCGGCCAGGAGCTCGACCTGCGCCCCAAGGAGCTCGACCTGCTCTGCCTGCTGATGCGCGAAGCGGGGCGGGCGGTACCGCGGGAACGCATCATGGCCGACGTCTGGGACGCCCACTGGTCCGGCTCGACCAAGACGCTCGACATGCACGTCGCCGCCCTGCGCCGCAAGCTCGGCGACCGCGCCGACGGGCCCGGCCGGATCACCACCCTGCGCGGGGTCGGCTACCGCCTGGAGCTGCCGTGAGGCGCCGCATCCTCGGCGCGATCGTGGCGGTGACCGCGGTCGCGGTGGCGCTGTTCGGCCTGCCGCTCGCGCTGGCCGTGCAGCACCTGTACCGCAGCGAGGCGGTGGT
>DASQWY010000494.1:0-2880 GCA_035640005.1 Actinomycetes bacterium | reverse complement strand
TGGTCCCGGGCGGAGATGCTGGTGATCGCCGGCGCGCGGGCGCTGGAGGGGCGGCGGGTGTGCTTTGTCGGCATCGGGCTGCCGAACATCGCCGTCGCGCTGGCGCAGCGGACCGTCGCGCCGGAGATCGAGCTGATCTACGAGTCGGGGGTGTACGGGTCGCGGCCGGCGCGGCTGCCCCTGTCGATCGGCGATCCCTGCCTGGTCACCGGGGCCACCTCGGTGATGAGCATGGTCGAGCTCTTCCAGTACTTCCTCCAGGGCGGCCTGGTGGACGTCGGCTTCCTCGGCGCGGCGCAGCTCGACCGCTACGGCAACATCAACACCACCGTGATCGGCGACTACGGCCATCCCAAGGTGCGCCTGCCCGGCTCGGGCGGCGCCTGCGAGATCGCCATCAACGCGCGCGAGGTGTTCGTGCTCATGCGCCAGTCCGCCCGCTCCTTCGTGGAGCGGATCGACTTCCGCACCAGCCCGGGCAACCTCGGTGGGCTCGCCAGCCGGGCGGCCATGGGCTGGCAGGGCCGCGGGCCCTCGGTGGTGGTGACCGACCTGGGCCGCTACGACTTCGACCCCGAGACCGGGGAGATGCGCCTGGCCGCCATCCACCCCGGCGTCACCATCGAGGAGGTCCGCGCCGCCACCGGCTGGGACCTGCGCATCGCCGCCGACCTGGCGCGGACCCCGGCGCCCAGCGCCGAGGAGCTCCGCCTGGTCCGCGAGGAGCTGGACCCCGAAGGGGTGTACGTCAAGCGGTGAGCCACGAGGCGGTGAGTCACGTCTTCGCGCGGGGGAGCGGCCTGCCGCGGGTGGCCAGGGCGCGCGGCTGCGAGATCTGGGACACCGACGGCCGGCGCTACCTGGACGCCGCCGGCGGCGCGGTGGTGGTCGGCATCGGCCACGGCGATCCCGGCGTGGTCGCCGCCATCAGCGCCCAGGCCGCCGAGATCGCCTACACCCACGGCACCATGTTCACCTCGGAGGCGCTGGAGGCCTACGCCGCGGAGCTGGCGGCGGTGGTCCCGGTCGACGACGCCCGCGTCTACCCCGTGTCGGGCGGCAGCGAGGCGGTCGAGACCGCGCTCAAGATGGCCCGCGCCTACCATCTGGCCCGCGGCGAGGACCGCCACCGGGTGGTGGCCAGGTGGGGCTCCTACCACGGCAACACCCGCGGGGCGCTGGACCTGAGCGGCCGCGAGCCGCTGCGCCGGCCCTACCTGCCGTGGCTGGGGCAGACGGTCCACACGCTGGCGGCCTATGAGTACCGCTGCCCCTTCCGGGAGACCCACCCGCGCGGCTGCGGCGGCAGGTACGCGCGGGAGCTGGAGCGCGCCATCGTCGAGGCGGGCCCGGAGACCGTGGCGGCCTTCGTGGCCGAGCCGATCTCCGGCGCGACGCTGGGGGCGGCGGTGCCGCCGGACGACTACTGGCCGGCGGTGGTCGAGGTGTGCCGGCGCTTCGGGATCCTGGTCATCGCCGACGAGGTCATGACCGGCTTCGGCCGCACCGGCCGCTGGTTCGCCTGCGACCACTGGAGCGTGCGGCCCGACATCCTCGTCGCCGCCAAGGGCGCCGCCTCCGGGTACTGGCCGCTCGGCCTGGTCCTCGCCAGCGGCCGCGTCCACGACACCATCGCCGCGAGCGGCTTCACGCACGGCCTGACCTTCTCCCATCACGTGGTCGGCGCCGCCGCCGGCCGGGCCGTCCTGCGCGCGCTGCGGGAGCGCAACCTGGTGGCCGCCGCCGAAGTCCAGGGCAAGCGCCTGCGGGCGGCGCTGGAGGAGCGCATGGGCGCTCACCGCGCGGTGGGGGACATCCGCGGGCTCGGGCTGCTCGTGGGGATCGAGCTGGTCGCCGACCGGGCCACCAGGGCGCCCTACCCGCGGGCGGAGCGGCTGACCGAGCGGCTGCTGGCCGCCGCCCGCGAGCGCGGCCTGCTGGCGTACCCGTCCACCGGCTGCGCCGACGGGCGCGACGGCGACCTGGTCGTGCTCGGCCCGCCGCTGGTCATCGGCGACGCCGAGGTCGACGAGGCGGTGGCGCTGCTCGGCGCCGCCGTCGACGAGGTTGTCCCACCCTGAGGCAGTTTGCGCTAGTCTCCAAGCACGCGAGCAGGAACGGTGGGACAGCTGCGGCAGAGCCTCCATGAGCGGACGCCGGGCGCGCCTCGGCGCGGTGCGGCGCGCTGGCCGCCGTCCCGCGCCGTCCGGCTGGCGCTGCTGGCGGTCGCGCTGCTCGGCCTGGTGGCGGTCGGCAGCCTGCGGGAGCCGCTGGTCGACGGCAGCGGCACCTCCCGGTACCCGACCGCCCTGCTGGAGACGCTCATCCTGCTCGCCTACGTGTGCCTGCTGGCCGGGGCGGTGCTGGCCATCAGGGTGCTGCTGGCCGGCGGGGGCGGCGGCGTGCGGCGGCCCCGCAGCCTGCTGGTCGCGCCGCTGACGGTGCTGCTGGTGGTGCTCGCTGTCTGGGTCGCCGGGCGCATGGGCTGGCTGGACGTCCTGCGCCTGCTCGACCCGCGCTCGCTCGCGCCGCAGCCGCCCGGCGGGAGCAGCCCCGGCGCCAACGCGGGGACGTCGGGCCGGGACGACCCGGGCTGGCTGTCGCTGCTGATCACCGGCCTGCTGCTGCTCGGCGTGGCCGCCGCGGTCGTGCTGCGGTCATGGCTGGCGCGGCGCCGCCGCGTCCCGCCGCCCGGCCCGCGCCGGCTCGCCGAGCTCCTGGAGGAATCGCTGGCGGACCTGGAGGGCGAGACCGACCCGCGCCGCGCGGTGATCGCCGCCTGGATCCGCATGGAGCGGGGCCTGGCCGCCGTCGGCCTGCCGCGGCGCGCCGCCGAGGCGCCGCTGGAGTACGTCGCGCGCGTCCTGGAGCGCGCCGGGG
>DASQWY010000493.1:0-5661 GCA_035640005.1 Actinomycetes bacterium | reverse complement strand
TCGTGGCCGGGGTGGCGGCCATGGTCGTGGCCCTGGCCGTGCTCGGGGTCGCCCACCTGGTGCAGGCGAGCGCCCCCTTCCCGCCGCTCGGGCTCGCCCAGCGGGCCCTCCACCTGGTCCCGGGGGCGCTCGCCGTGTTCTTCGTCGAGCGCCTCGGCCACCTCGCCCTGCGGCTGTTCGCGGTCGGGTTCACGGTCGGCAGCGTGCTGGCCGGCGGCGCGGCCGGCGTGCTGGTCGGGCGCCGGCCGTCCCGCTCGCGGGTGGCGGCGGGCTGGCTGGCGGCGCTCGCCCTGGCCGTGCTCGCCGCCGGCGGCTACCGGAGCCAGCCGGGCGGCCTGTCGCTGGCGGCGTTCCTGCTGCTGGACGCGGCCGCCGCGGCCGCCTGGGCGTTCACCCTGCGGGGCGCCATGGACCGCCTGCAGCGCGACCCGGTGCCGACTCCGGCCAGCGGGTTCGCGCGGACCAGGCGGGAGCTGCTGCGGGCGGCGCTCGGCGCGGGCGCGCTGCTCGGCATCGGCCTGGTCGCCCGCCGCATGGTCGGCGGGCTCGGCGACCAGGGCGGGCGGCCACTGCAGCGGCCGGTCGGCGCCACCCTGCGGCCGGCGCCGGCCGCGCCCGAGGCCAACGCCGAGGACGCCGCCTTCCAGGCGATCAAGGGCCTCACCCCCGAGGTGACCGCCAACCGCCACCACTACACCGTGGACGAGTCGATCATCGACCCGAACATCGACGCCGGCTCCTGGCGCCTGAAGCTCACCGGGCTGGTCGCCCGGCCGACCCAGCTGAGCTACCAGGACCTGCTGGGGATGCCCGCGGTGGAGCAGTACGTGACCCTGCAGTGCATCTCCAACCTGATCGGCGGCGACCTGGTCAGCACCGCCAAGTGGACCGGGGTGCCGCTGCGGGCGGTGCTGGAGCGGGCCGGCGGCCTGAAGCCGGGAGCCGTGCGGGTGGTGTTCCACGCGGTCGGCGGCTACACCGACTCGCTGCCGGTCGCCAAGGCGCTGGCGCCGACCACCGTGGTGGCCTACGGCATGAACGACCGCAGCCTGCCGCGCGCCCACGGCTACCCGGCCCGGATCATCGTCCCCGGCATCTACGGCATGAAGAACGTCAAGTGGCTGGAGCGGATCGAGGTGGTCGACTACGACTACCGCGGCTACTGGCAGCGCTCGGACGGCTGGGACAACCTGGCGGTGATCAAGACCGCCAGCCGCATCGACGTGCCGGCCGACCCCGCCGTCCGCGGCCCGGCCACGATCGCCGGGCTGGCCTGGGCCGGCGACCGTGGCATCCGCCGGGTCGAAGTGTCAATGGACGGCGGCCGCAGCTGGACGCCGGCGATCCTGCGCCGCGAGCTGGCCAGGGCCGCCTGGCGGCAGTGGCGGCTGCCGTGGCGCCCGGCCAGCTCCGGGCGGGTCACCCTGGAGGTGCGCGCCGTCGACGGCCGCGGCGTGGTCCAGACCTCCCGGCTCGCCCCGCCCCACCCCAGCGGCGCGTCCGGTTACCAGCAGGTCGAGGTCGTCGTCGACGCGTAGGCTGGCCGCCAGGGAATGCCCCGGCACGGCGCCGCGGTTGCAACAGGGGAGCCCGCACACCGACGCGAGGAGGTCCCTTTGGCCGCTGGACGTACCGGCGTCCTGCGCTATCCTGCCCGGGTGGCGCCGCCTGGGCGGCGGCCGGGCGTCCCGCCGCCGCCGCCGCGCGCGACCGTGGTGCGAACGGGAGGATCGCTGATCCAGCAGTCATCGGGCCCAGCAGACCTCGGCGACGAGGTCGGCGAGGTCGTGCCCGACACCGACCAGCTCGCCGGGCAGGACGACGACGAGCGGGCGCCCGCCGAGCCGGGGCCCGGCGGCACCAGGGCGCCGTCCGACGAGACCGCCGAGGAGCGCCGGCGCCGCTTCGCCGACTCCGCCATCCCGCTGCTGGACACGATCTACGCGGGCGCGCTGCGGCTGACCCGCAACCCGGCCGACGCCGAGGACCTGGTGCAGGAGACCTACCTGCGCGCCTACAACGCCTTCCACCAGTTCGAGCCGGGCACCAACCTGAAGGCGTGGCTGTACCGCATCCTCACCAACGCCTACATCAACGCCTACCGCAAGCAGCAGCGCAACCCGCAGTCGGTGCCGACCGAGGACGTCGACGACTTCTCGCTGTACCAGCGGATCGCCGGCGCCAACCCCGCCGGCGTCGAGACGCCCGAGGAGGCGCTGCTGGAGCGGATCCCCGAGGAGGAGGTCCGCGAGGCGCTGGACTCCTTGCCCGAGCAGTTCCGCGTCGCGGTGCTGCTGGCCGACGTGGAGGGCTTCTCCTACAAGGAGATCGCCGACATCATGGGCACCTCGATCGGGACCGTCATGTCCAGGCTGCACCGTGGCCGGCGGCAGCTGCAGCGGCGACTCTGGGAGTTCGCCGCCGATCGGGGGCTGCTCGAGGAGGGTCAGGAATGGGTTCGTCCGAAGTAGGCGACTGCCAGGCGATGCTGGACTACGTCTGGCTGTACCTGGACCACGAGGCCCCTCCCACCACCTGCGCGGAGCTGGAGGCGCACCTGGCCGAGTGCCCGAGCTGCCAGCGGGCGGTCCGCTTCGACCGCAAGTTCAAGCAGCTGGTGCGGCGCTGCGCCGACCCTGGGCCGGTGCCCGGCCGGACGGTCGAGACGCTGCGCGTCCGCATCGAGGCGATCCTCCACACCGACCCGCCCTCGCAGCCGGCCTGACGGCCTGACCGACCGGGCTTTGAAACCGTCTTGATGCGCCTCGGCGTATAGATAGCGCCGAGGAAGGACGGTGAACCCGGCGATGCGCTCGGAGAACGTGAAGGGACGCCGGCCCGGCAACGACCCGCCGCCCTCGAAGGCGGAGCGGGTCGGCCGGATCTGCGACCAGAAGGACTGCGACACGCGCCTGTCGATGTACAACAAGACGGGCTTCTGCTGGCAGCACCAGCCGCTGATCTTCCCCAACTACCGCGGCAAGCGCCTGGCGAACCCGTAGCCGCTCCGGGGGGAGGGCGGTCGACCGGCCCGGGGGCCTCCCCGGGCCGGTGGCCTCGTGGCGGCCGGACCCCGGGGCTCAGCCGCTCTTGGACTTCTGGAAGATGCCGTCGATCTCGTCGATCAGGTCGAGCAGCTGCTGCGCGTTGGCCGGGTCCACCGAGTGCTTGGCCTCGCCGGCGGCCTTGGTCGCGCGCCAGAACAGGTCGTGGAGGTTGGGGAACTGCTCCAGGTGCGGGGGCTTGAAGTAGTCGGTCCACAGCACCCACAGGTGGTGCTTGACCAGCTCGGCGCGCTGCTCCTTGATGATCAGGGCGCGCGCCCTGAACACCTCGTCGTCGGACTGGTGGTACTTCTCGATGATCTTGGCGACCGACTCGGCCTCGATGCGGGCCTGGGCGGGGTCGTAGACGCCACAAGGGAGGTCGCAGTGGGCATGCACGACCCGGGTCGGCGAGAGCCACGCGGCCAGGCGCTTGGCGGTCATGGGCATCGTCCCTTTCCGTCGAGGTCTTGCCTCGACGTTACCACCGGCCCGTTGCCGCTAACATGCGGGCCCGCCGGCTGACCGGCGCGGCCGGGCTGCTCGGCGCGCTGCTGGTGCTGGTGCTGGCCGCCCGGCGCGCCCGCCTGGAGCCGATGCTCGTCCAGGGCGAGAGCATGCTGCCCACCCTCCGCCCCGGCCAGCGCATCGCCGTCGGCCCGCTGCGCGGCCCGCCCGCCCGCGGCGACCTGGTGGTGGTGCGCGCGCCCCAGTCCAAATTGGAGGTCGTCAAGCGGGTGGTCGGGCTGCCCGGCGAGCGGGTGCGGCTGGCCGACGGCTTCCAGGTCACCCTCGGGCCGGGCGAGTACCTGGTGCTCGGCGACAACCGCGCGGCCAGCACCGACGGGCGCGCCTTCGGCCCGGTCACCACCGCGGCGATGGTCGGCCGGGTCCGTTTCGCCTACTGGCCTCCCCGGGTGCGGCTTCAGGCGTAGATTGCCCACTGTCGCGAACGGAGCGCGTACGGAGGAGGAGGTGGGCGTGCTCGTCGTGGTGGCCGGAGGCGCCGGGTTCCTCGGGGCCAGCCTGGTCGACCGGCTGCAGGCCGAGGGCGACGAGGTGGTGGTGGTCGACGACCTCTCCCACGGGCACCTGGCCAACCTGGCCGACGCCCGCCGGCGCGGCGGGGTCCGCTTCCACCGCATGGACGTGGCCCAGGGCGGCGTCGCCACCCTGGCCGACCGGGTCCGGGCCGACGCCTGGGTCCACCTGGCCATGCCCACCGACCCGGCGCGCGCCTGGGCCGAGCCGACCCCCGACGGGCGCGGCGTGGTCGCCGGCGCCATCGAGGTGCTGCAGGCGGCCGCGGCCACCGGGGCGCGGGTGGTGGTCGCCTCCTCCGGCGCCTACCTGTACCCGGCGCAGCTGGCCGGGGCGACCGCGGCCGGCGACCGGCCGGCGCCCGCCCACCCGTTCGGCGCGGCGCGCCTGGCGCTGGAGGCCTACGCCAGCGCCTTCGCCGCCCGCGGCCTGGACGTCGCCCTGCTGGTGCTCGGCACCGTGTACGGGCCGCGGCAGGACCCGCTCGGCCCCGGGCTGGTGGCCAGGTCGGCCTGGGCGATGCTGCAGGGCCAGCCGCCGCGGGTGGAGGGCGACGGCCGCGCGGCCCGGGACTTCCTGTTCGTCGACGACGCGGTCGACGCCCTCGCCCGCGCGGTCCACGCCAGCCCGTCGCCCGGCCGGGTGCTGGTCGGCACCGGCGTGGCCACCGCCGTGCTGGACGTGGTCGAGCAGCTCGCCACCACCATCGGCTGGTCCGGGGAGCCGGAGTGGGCGGCGGCCCGGCCGGGGGATCCGCGCCGCTGCGCCCTCGACCCGGCCAGGACCGGCAAGGCGCTCGGCTGGCAGCCGTGGACCCGGCTGGAGGAGGGGCTCGGCCTGACCGTGGAGTGGCTGACGGCACGGCTGCCAGCCAACCACCGGTTCACCGGCCGCTGACTGGGTAAGGCTCACCTAATGAACGTGCAGTAGGTAGCATCCGAGCTGAAACGACCCAACCGGGCTATGGTGGGCGGTCGGACCGGTCTCGATAATCGGCCTGTTCGTGCTGCACCCAGCCGGGTGAACGACAGCTTCTCCGCCGCACGTCCTCACTGTCGTGGTCGGACGAACAGCCGGTCCATTCCGGACGCCGGGCGGTGTCGGCGGCCGGACTCGAGAAAGGGACGCACGGTGGCGCAGCGCAAGGGCAACGCGAGGATCGAGACACCAAGCTACCTACGAACGGCCGAGGTGGCCGACATCCTGCACGTGTCTCCCAAGACCGTGTCCCGCTGGGCGAAGGAAGGCAAGCTGCCGTTCCTGAAGACGCTCGGCGGCCACCGCCGCTACCCCGAGGCGAAGATCCGCGAGCTGGCGAACGAGCTGCGCGAGGAGCCGACGGCCTGAGCGGCGACTAGGGCTTGTCTGACGGCTCATGCTGGGAGCCACAGGAGCAGCGCGGCCACCACCAGCCAGGCGTGGTAGCTGACCGCCAGCTTGATGCCCCTATGTCAAGGCAGGCGCGGGAGGGCCAGGGCGTCGAGGATGAGTGGGTAGAGCTCCCTGGCGAGGGCTCGCTTCACGCACCGCAGGATCTCCTTGCGGCCGTTGCCAAGGGCGGTGCGCTTGGCCGCGT
>DASQWY010000492.1:0-17064 GCA_035640005.1 Actinomycetes bacterium | reverse complement strand
CTGGGCGACTTCGAGCTGTGCGCCGCCGGCGGCGAGACCGCCGCGCGCGGGCCGGTGCGGGTGGTGATCCGGCCGGAGCGGGTGCGGCTGGAGGCGTACGGCAGCAGCGGGGAGAACCGCCTGCCGGGCATGGTCGAGCGGCTGGTGTACCTCGGCCCCAGCACCCAGCTGCTGGTCCGGCTGGCGCACGGCGAGACGGTGCAGGCGCTGGTGCAGAACCAGGGCCGGCCGCTGCCCTGGCGCCAGGGCACGCCGGTCGCCGCCCACCTGCCGCCGGACGCGCTGCGGGTGCTGCCCGACGGCGTCAGCCCGCCGTCTCCGAGCTGACCCAGCCCAGGTAGTCGCCGCTGCCGCGGCTGATCGGGGTGGCGGTGATCTCGGGCGTCTCGTAGGGGTGGCCGGCCCTGACGTGGGCGGCCAGCGCCTCGAACCGGCCGGCGGTGGTCTTGGCCAGGCACAGCCACTCCTCCGCCGTCTCGATCCTGCCCTGCCACCGGTAGGTGCTCGCCACCGGGCCGAGCACCTGCACGCAGGCGGCCAGGCGGGCCTCGACGATGCCCCGCGCCAGCCGCTCGGCCGCCTGCTTCGAGTCGATCGCGGTGGTCACCTGCAGGTAGCTGTCGGTCATACTCGCGCCTCCGATGAGGTTCGCCGGCCGCCGGCGTTCCATCGGGTGAGGAACGACGACAACCAGGAGGCTACGTCGTGGACATGAAGCTCGAGCTGCTGCTGCTCCCGGTCGCGGACGTGGACCGCGCCAAGACCTTCTACGCCGAGAAGGCCGGCTTCAACGTGGACGTCGACCACCAGCCGAGCGACGAGTTCCGCATCGTGCAGCTGACGCCGCCGGGCTCGGCGTGCTCGATCACCATCGGCAAGGGGTTGTCGGTGGCGGCGCCGGGCTCGGTGCGGGGCATGCACCTGATGGTCGGCGACATCGAGGCCGCCCGCGCCGAGCTGGTCGGGCGCGGGGTGGAGGTCAGCGACGTCCGGCACCTGGAGGCGGGTGCCTGGGTGCCCGGCCCCGACCCCGAGCGCAGCGACTACGGCTCCTTCGCCGACTTCAGCGACCCCGACGGCAACACCTGGGTGCTGCAGGAGCGCGACCACCGCCAGCCCGGCGGCTGAGGGAACCGGGGACCCGCGGCTCAGGCGCCGGCCGCGCGGCGCGCGCGGCGGCGCCGGCCGCGGTCCCGGGTGAAGCCGAGCTCCGCGGCGCAGGTCTGCATGCACAGCTCGAACATGCGCTCGGGGGTGACGTCGGGGTCGCCGAGCACCACCTGGATCGCCAGCCCGTCGATCAGCGCGGCCAGGCGCAGCGAGAAGTCGCCGGCGTCGACCGGGGAGAACTCGCCGGCCTGCTGGCCGTCGCGGACGATCCCGGCGATCGTCTCCCGCCAGCGCCGGTCGAGCGTCTCCCGGGCCCTGGCGACCTCGGCGTCGCGCGGCGCCCTGGCCCACAGGTCCAGCCACAGCACCCACTCGTCGACCAGGCCGGGGTCGCCGGCCTCCCCCACCGCGCACGACAGCTCCAGCAGCCGCACCAGCCGCTCCCTGGCGGTGCCGAGGGTGGCCAGCGCCTCCGCGGTGCTGGTGTAGAAGCGCTCCTCGGCGTAGGTGAGGGCCTGGCCGAGCAGCCGCTCCTTCTTCTGGAAGTAGTAGATGACCAGCGCCGGGCTGGCCCCGGCCCGCTTGGCCACGTCCTGGATGCGGGTGTCGCAGAGCCCCTGCTCGGCGATGACCTCCACCGCCGCCTCGAGGATCTGCCCTCGCCTGGCCTCGGACAGCTTGCGTCGTGGGCTCATCCGCCGCTCCGATGCTCGTCGGGCGCTGCCGCGTCGCGGTGCGCGGTCGCGGTGCGTGGTCGCGGTGCGGCGGCCCGGGGCCTTGCCGGGCCGCCGCCACCATTTTAGACTGAACGTTCAGTCAATCACCATTCCGCCGCCCTGGAGGGGCCATGGCCGCGACCTGGGACGCGATCGTGATCGGCGGCGGCCACAACGGGCTGGTCGCCGCAGCCTACCTGGCCCGCGGCGGCGCCCGCACGGTGGTGCTGGAGGCGCGGCACAAGACCGGCGGCGCGGCCGCCACCGACGCGCCCTGGCCGGAGGCGCCCGACGTCAAGGTGACCCGGCTCTCCTACGTGATGAGCCTGATGCCACCGGGCATCATCCGCGACCTGCGGCTGGAGCGGCACGGCTACAAGGTCTACCCGATGGGCCCCTACTACCAGGCCTGGCCGGACGGGCGCTCGCTGAAGCTGTACGCCGACGACGCCCGCCGCAACCACGAGGAGGTCGCCAAGTTCTCCAAGCGGGACGCCGACGCCATGCCGCGCTGGGACGCCTGGCTCGGCGGGCTGGCGGCGGTGCTCGGCCCGCTGCTGCTGCAGGTGCCTCCCAAGCTCGGCTCCCGCGCCCCCGGCGACCTGCGCGACCTGCTGCGGCTGGCCTGGCGCCACCGCGGCCTGGACGTGCGCACCGTCGGCGACGCCACCCGGCTGATGACCATGAGCGTCACCGACCTGCTCGACGACTGGTTCGAGTCCGAGCAGGTCAAGGCCGGCCTGGCGATCAACGGGGTGATCGGCACCTGGGCCGGCCCGGACGCGCCCGGCACCGCCTACGTGATGGCCCACCACTCGATCGGCGACGTCGGCGACGGCCACCTGGGCAACTGGGGCTTCCCCGAGGGCGGCATGGGCGCGGTCGCCGACGCGATCCGCCGCTCGGCCGAGGCGTTCGGGGCGACCGTCCGCACCGGCGCGCGGGTGGAGCGGCTGCTGGTCGCCGGCGGCCGCGCCGAGGGGGTGGTGCTGGCCGGCGGGGAGGAGCTGCGCGCCCCGGTGGTGGTCAGCGCCATCCACCCCAAGCTCACCTTCCTGCGGCAGGTCGACCGGCGCGAGCTGCCCGCCGACTTCGTGGCCGACGTCGAGCGCTGGAAGACCCGCAGCGGCGTGGTCAAGATCAACCTGGCCCTCGCCGAGCTGCCCGACTTCACCGCCGACCCCGGCACCGAGGTCGGCGAGCACCACACCGGCTCGGTCGAGATGGCGCTGTCGCTTGACTACATCGAGCAGGCCTTCCAGGACGCCAAGCAGGGGCGCGGCGCGGCGCGGCCGTTCTCGGACGGCTGCATCCCGACGGTGTTCGACAAGACGCTGGCGCCCGAGGGCGTGCACGTGCTGTCGCTGTTCACCCAGTGGTGCCCGCACGAGTGGTCGGAGGCGCCGCACCAGCAGGAGCTGGAGGCCTACGCCGACCGGATGGTCGACTGCTACGCCGACCTGGCCCCCAACCTCAAGGGGGCGATCCTGCACCGCGAGGTGATCGGCCCCTGGCAGATGGAGCAGGAGTACGGGCTGGTCGGCGGCAACATCTTCCACGGCGAGCTGTCGGCCGACCAGCTGTTCCACATGCGCCCCGCCCCCGGCTACGCCGACTACCGCAGCCCGATCGACGGCCTCTACCAGGCCAGCTCCGCCACCCACGGCGGCGGCGGCGTGTGCGGCATCCCCGGCATGCAGGCGGCCCGGGCGGTGCAGGCCGACCGCCGGCGGTCCAGGCGCCGGAGGCCGTGACCGCGTCCGGCCGGGACGCGCCGCTGGCGGCGATGCTGGAGGCGCGCTCGGTGGCGGTGGTGGGGGCGAGCGCGCGGCCCGGGTCCTTCGGGGAGCAGCTGGTCGGCCAGCTGCTGCGTGGCGGCTACCGGGGCGCCGTGCACCCGGTCAACCCGCGCTACCGCCAGGTGCTCGGCCTGCCGTGCCGGCCGGCCCTGGCCGACCTGGACGGCCCGGTCGACCTGGCGGTGCTCGGGGTCGGCAACGCCGCCCTGGAGGGCCAGCTCGCCGCAGCCGCGGCCACCGGGGCGCGCGCCGCGGTGATCTTCGCCAGCTGCCACGACCACACGCCACTGGAGGGGTCCGGCCGGGGGGTCCGGGGGGACGGGTCCGTCCCCCCGGCTGATGAATCCGGCGGAGCCGGCACGGGTGCCCCGGAGGATCAAGGCGTCCAGCCGCTGGCGGAGCGGCTGCGGACGATCGCGCTGGGGGCGGGCATGGCGGTCTGTGGCGGCAACGGCATGGGCTTCCTCAACCTCGAGCGTGACCTCAGGGTCTGCGGCTATCCACAGCCGGACGAGCTGCCGCCTGGCCCGGTGGCCGCCGTCAGCCACTCCGGCTCGGCCTTCTCGGCGTTGCTGCACAACCGCCGCGGCCTGCGCTTCAGCCTGGTGGTCTCCTCCGGCCTGGAGCTGGTCACCGGCGCCCACGCCTACCTGGAGCACGCCATCGACATGCCGGGCACCCGCGTGGTCGCGCTGCTGCTGGAGACCGTGCGCCAGCCGGCGGCGCTGCGGGCCGCCCTGGCCAGGGCGGCCGAGCGGGACCTGCCGGTGGTCGCCCTCACGCTCGGCCGCAGCGGCCCCGCGCACGCGCTGGTGGCCGCCCACTCCGGCGCCCTGGCCGGCGCCGACGGCGCCTGGCAGGCGCTGCTCGACGCCTACGGGGTGGCCAGGGTGCGCAGCCTCGACGAGCTGGCCGACACCTGCGAGCTGCTGGCCGGCCGCCGGGCGGCGGCGGGCGGGCTGGCCGCGGTGCACGACTCCGGCGGCGAGCGCGCCCACCTGGTCGACCTGGCGGAGGACGCGGCCGTGCCGCTGGCCCGCCTCAGCGCGGTGACCACCGCCCGCCTGCGGGCGGTGCTGGAGCCCGGCCTGGCCGCCACCAACCCGGTGGACGCCTGGGGCACCGGCAACGACGCCGACCGGGTCTTCGGCGCCTGCCTGGCCGCCCTGGCCGACGACCCCGGGGTCGGCGCGGTGGCGCTGTGCGTCGACCTGACCACCGAGCCGACCCCGGAGACCAGCTACGTCGGGGTGGCGGTGGCGGCCGCCGCGGCGGCCGCCAAGCCGCTGCTGGTGCTGGCCAACCTCGCCAGCGCGGTCGACCCGGGCGACGCCGCCCGGCTGCGCGCCGCCGGCGTGCCGGTGCTGGAGGGCACGGCCACCGGCCTGGCGGCCGTCGGCCACCTGCTGGCCCGCCGCGGCGCCGCCGCCCGGCCGCCCCTGGACCCGCCCGCGCCGGTGCCGGCGGCGGTCCGAGACCGCTGGCGCGCGCGGCTCGCCAGGGCGGCCGGGCCGCTGGGGGAGCTGGAGGCGCTGCGGCTGCTGGCCGACTACGGCATCCCGGTGGTGGCCGCCGAGGCGGCCGCGACCGTCCAGGAGGCGCTGGCCGCGGCCGGGCGGGTCGGCTGGCCAGTCGCGCTCAAGACCGCCGCCCCCGGCGTGGCGCACAAGACCGAGGTGGGCGGGGTGCGGCTCGGCCTGGCCGGCCCGAGCCAGCTCGCCGGCGCCTACGCCGACCTGGCCGGCCGCCTCGGCCCGGAGGTGCTGGTGGCGGCGATGGCCGCGCCCGGGGTCGAGCTGGCCCTGGGGATCGTCCGCGACCCCTGGTTCGGGCCGCTGGTGCTGGCCGCGGCCGGCGGGGTCCTGGTCGAGCTGCTGCGCGACCACCGCTTGGCGCTGCCGCCGCTGGACGCCCACCGGGCCGGCGAGCTGCTGGACCGCCTGGCCGTGCGGCCGCTGCTGGACGGCGGCCGCGGCGCCGCCGGCGCCGCCCTCGGCCCGGTGCGCGACGCGCTCGCCCGCCTATCGCTGCTCGCCGCTGACCTCGGCGACCTGCTCGACGCCGTGGACGTGAACCCGCTGGTCGCCGGCCCGGCCGGCTGCGTGGCCGTCGACGCCCTGGTGGTCCCCGCCGGCCGCTGAGCGCGGCGGCCTGCGATACTTGCCGGCGTCATGGGAGCGAGCGTGCACCGGCGGCAGGTCGCCGGCCGCTACGACCTCGGCGCGCCCCTCGGCCGGGGCGGCATGGGGGTGGTGTGGCGGGCGACCGACACGCTGCTCGGCCGCCCGGTGGCGGTCAAGGAGGTGGCGCTGCCGCCGGGGGAGCTGGCCCAGGTACGGGACCGCGCCCTGCGGGAGGCGCGCGCGGCCGCGCGGCTGAGCCACCCGGGCGTGGTCACCCTGCACGACGTGGTCGAGGAGGCCGGGCGCCTGTTCCTGGTCATGGAGCTGGTCGACGCGCCGACCCTGCGGGAGCTGGTGGCCGCCGGCGGGCCGCTGGCGCCGGCGGGCGCCGCCCGGCTCGGCCTCGACCTGCTGGACGCGCTGGAGGCCGCCCACCGCGCCGGGGTCGTCCACCGCGACGTCAAGCCGGGCAACGTGATGGTGCCGGCCGCCGGCCCCGCCAAGCTGGCCGACTTCGGGATCGCCGCCCTGCAGGAGGACGCGCAGCGCACGCTCACCGCCACGCCGTTCGGGTCGCTGCCGTACGCGGCGCCCGAGCAGGTGGCCGGCCAGCCGGCCGGGCCGGCGGCCGACCTGTGGGCGCTCGGCGCGACCCTGTGGTTCGCGGTGGAGGGCGCGGCACCGTTCGACCGCGGCGACCCGGCCGCCACCGTGGCGGCCATCCTCCGCGACCCGCCCGGCCGGCCGGCGCGCGCCGGGCCGCTCGCCCCGGCGCTGGAGGCCCTGCTGGCCAAGACGCCGGAGCGCCGCCCGGCCGGCGCGGCCCTGCGGCGCCTGCTGGGCCCGGCCGCCCGCGGCGGCCCGACCCCCACCGCTCCCCTGCCGCCCGACCCGGCCGGCCCGACCCGGCCGCTGGCCCGCGACGCCGGCCGCCCGCCCGGCTGGGGCCCGCCGCCGGCGACGCCCGCGGGGCCGCGGCGCCCGCGGCGGCGGGGGCGGCGCCTGCTCGGGGTGGCGGGCGGGCTGCTCGTGCTGCTGCTGCTGGTGGCCGCGCTGAACGGCGGGCCGCGCGGGCGGGCCGGGCGGGCGGCGACCGGCGGGCTGGGGCGGCCGGTGCGGGACGGGCAGTTCGAGTTCGTGGTCCGCTCGGTCGACTGCGGCGCCCGCCGGCTGCGGGGCGTGGCCGGCACCCGGGACGCGCTCGGGCAGTTCTGCCTGGTCCGGCTGACGGTCCGCAACGTCGGCATCCAGGGGCGCACCCTGGAGGCCGCCCGGCAGTACCTGCTGGTCGCCGGTGGCGGCAAGGCCACGGTGGACCTGCTGGCCACCGCCGGGCAGGGCGGGCAGCGGCTGGTCT
Organism: Actinomycetes bacterium; assembly: GCA_035640005.1. GTDB lineage: Bacteria > Actinomycetota > CALGFH01 > CALGFH01 > CALGFH01 > DASQWY01. Next base: position 9,959 of record DASQWY010000492.1, on the reverse strand, counting down.
CGGTGCTGGTCAACCCGGGCAACCGGGTGCAGGGCACGCTGGTGTACGACGTCCGCCGCGACGCCGGCCCGACCGGCCTGGAGCTGCATGACTCCCCGTTCAGCCGCGGCGTGCGGGTCGCCCTTCCCTAGCAGGAGGGGCTGCTCCTCGGGGTCGCCGCCGCCACCACCGCGCCCCGCTCGTCCAGGGCCACGACCCGCGTGACCTTGGCGTGGTGGGGCACGGTCACCGCCCAGTACGCCCGGCCGAAGTGCGCGCCGGCGTCGAAGGCGGGGCCCTCGACCGGTGCCGCGCCGGCGAGCTCGACCCGCGCCCGCCGGGCCGTCCGCGGCGCGGTCCCGTACACGATCGGGTCCGGTCCGCTGCAGGTCCCGTCGGCCTCCAGCGCCGGGCGCCGGGCCGGCGGCGGCGGGGCGCACTTGACGAAGCCGCCGTCGGGGCGCTGGTCGGGGATGACCTGGATGCAGGTGAACGCCGCCTCGGCGTCGTAGGCGGCGACCCGCAGCGGCCCGGCGGCCGACGGGGCGTGGCCGAGCACGCTGACCGGCCCGGCCGGCGGCAGCAGGTACGGGGAGGCGGGCAGGCCGGGGCCGCTGCCGATCCGCCGGCCGGCCGCGTCCAGCAGGACGACCCGGCGGACGTCGACGGTCCGGCCGGCGGCGGCCAGCCAGACGTTGACCGGCAGGTGCGGCCCGCCTGGCAACGGCCGCACGACCATCGGCGGCAGGGCGACGCCGGCCCTGGCCAGCTCCAGGCGCACCAGCGCTGCCCGCTTGCTGACGTGCCCGTACAGCAGCTGCACCTGGTCGCCGACCACGGTCCCGCCGATGCCGGCGGGCCAGGACTCGGGCTCGCAGCCGCTGCCGCCCGCCCCGCCCGGCTCCTGCAGCGCCAGGCAGACCTGCGGGCCCCGATGCCTGGCCACGGTGGCCTGGAACGCCCACAGCCGGTAGGGACGGCCGGCGACGGCCCGCTGGGCGATCAGCACCGGCTTGCCGAGCGGCCGCAACTCCGGGTCGCCGGTCGGGTCGAACGGCACCCACGCCTCGAATCTGCGCGGCGTGGAGGCGGCCGGAGCGGCCGGCGGCGCCGGCGACCCCGCCCAGCGGTGGAGCCACGCCGTCCCGGCCACCAGGCCGGCGACCAGCAGCACGGTCGCGGCGGCCTGGTAACGGCGGCGGCGCGCGCCGCGCCGCCTGGCCGCCGCCGCCCCGGCGGCACGGGCCCCGGCGGCCGCCTCCTCGGCCAGCCCGGCCAGCTCCACCCCGAGCCTATCCATCGTTGCTCGCCACCTCCTCCGCCGGATCCAGCCACCTGGCCAGCGCGCGCCGGCCGCGGGCGAGCCTGGACTTGGCCGTCCCGGTGGGGATCCCCAGCTCCCGTGCCACCTGCTCCACCGGCAGCTCGAGCAGGTGGTGGAGCACGATCACCTGCCGGTAGCTGCGCGGCAGCGTCCGCAACGCCTCGGCCACCGCGACCCGCTCGACCGAGATCGGCGCCACCGCCTGGCCCGGCCCCAGCCGGGCCAGGGCCAGCAGCCGCCGCCGCGCCCGGCGCAGCCCGTCCAGGGCCAGGTTCATGGCCACCCGCCGGACCCACTGCTCGGGCGCGCTGAAGTCACGCACCGTCGACCAGCGGGCGGAGGCTCTGGCGAACGCCTCCTGGACCGCGTCCTCGGCGTCGCGGAGGTCGCCGGTGACCAGGTACACCTGACCGACCAGGCGACCGAACGCGCTCCGGTAGAACTCGTCGAAGCCATCGTCCGGGGCCATGCCTATCTCACGTCCGACCGGCCCCTCAGGTTGCGCCCGGCGTCAGAGCAGGCCGATGCCGAGGGTGACGGCCCGACCGGCCTGGAGCTGCACGACTCCCCGATGAGCCGCGGCGTGCGGGTCGCGTTCCGCTGAGGCTGTGCGATCCTGGGTGGCCATGCCGAGCGACCGTGTCGAGCGCCTGCTGCGGCGGCGGCCACCGGCGACGGCGCTGGCCTGGGCGGCGGCCGCGGTCGGTCCCGGGGCGCGGGTCGCCGGCGTCCGGCCGCTCGCCTCCGGCTGGCTGGCCAACCACGTGCTCGAGGTGCGCGACGCCGCCGGCCGCCCCCACCGGCTGGTGCTGCGCCGCTGGGCGCGGCCCGGCTGGGACGAGGACGACCCGGCCCTCGACGCGGCCCGCGAGGCCACCGTGCTCGGCCTGCTGGCCGACGCCGGGGTGGACGCCCCCCGCCTGCTGGCCGCCGACCCGGACGCCACCGCCTGCGACGTCCCTGCCCTGCTCGTCAGCCACATCCGTGGCCGCCCGCCGCGCCTGGACCGGGCCGACCGCGCCGGCCAGGCCCGGACGCTCGAAGGGCTGGCGGCGGCGCTGCCGCCGATCCACGCGGTGGACGGTGGCGTTCGGGCGCTGCTGCCGGGCTGGCGGCGCTACCACCCGCCGGAACTGGTCCGGCCGCCGGCGTGGTCGCCGCGACCCGGGCTGTGGGCCCAGGCCATCGAGGCGACCGCGGGACCGCCGCCCGGCGGGCCGGTCGGGCTCATCCACCGCGACTACCACCCGGGCAACACCCTCTGGGCAGGTGGGCGGCTTGCCGGCGTGGTCGACTGGACCGCCGCCTCGGTCGGCCCGCCCGCCGCCGACCTGGCCCACATGCGCGTGAACCTGGCCCTGGACCTGGGGTTGGCCGTCGCCGACGCGTTCCTCGCCCGGCACCGGGCGGTGACGGGCGGGGTGGACGAGCACCATCCCTGGTGGGACGCGATGGACGCGGTCGACCTCCTGCCGGACCTGCCCGAACCCACCGCCGAGCAGGCCACCGGGCTGGAGGCGCTGGTCACGGCTGCCCTGGCCGGGCTGGCCTGACACGTTGCCGTTCAGAGCAGGCTGATGCCGAGGGTGACGACCCCGGCGGCGAGCAACACGGCGCCGAGCCAGGTCAGCGCGATCAGGCGGTTGGGCCGCTCGGCCCGGGGCGAGGCGACCGACAGGAAGAAGCCGAGGGGCATGAGGACCGGCGGGCCGACGAACGCCAGGCGGACCAGCCCCTTGGCGCCGCCGGACAGGCCGGACTGGTCGACGTAGACCATCGCCACCAGCGCCAGGATCACCAGCACGCCGGCGTGGGCGTGGCCGGCCCGGAACAGGTTCTGGCGGACGGGGTTGTCGAGGTAGCCGGGCGCGCGCCCGTGGATGAAGCGGAGCAGCGAGGCGCCGCCGTACTCGACGGCGGCCACGGTGATCAGCAGGACGCCGGCGGTCGAGGTGGACGCTCCTGACATGGGCCGAACCCTCCTCCTCCATAATCTTGTCACCGACAAGATAGGGACGATCCTGGATCTTGTCAACGTCAAGATCCAGGTGGTCCGGCGGTCGCGCCGGGGGCGTGCCCCGCGGGGCCTCGGGCGCCGGGCGCCGGGCCCCGACCGGGCGGCGGCCTACCCTGCCGGGCCGGCGAACCAGCGGGCGCGGTGGGGGAACAGGTGGCGGTCGGTGAGCAGGTTCAGCACCCGGCGGGCCTGGCCGAAGCGGCCGGCGACCTCGCCGACCACGGCGACCGCGTCGGTCGGGGCGGCCGCGCCCTGCCCGGCCAGCCGGTACCAGCGGCGGCCGAGGTGCTCCAGCAGGGCCACGCCCTCGCGGGGCTCGTCCCCGCCGCCGGGCGGCAGGCCGGCCGCCCGGCGCAGCCGCGCCGCCTGCACCTGCCCGAACGCGACCCGGCCGGCGCGGTCGGGGAACACGCCGGTGAGGAACAGCGCCAGGTCGCCGAGCCGGCGCCACACCCCGGCCCGCTCGGCCTCCGGCACCACCTCCAGCAGGCCCGCCAGCCGCACCGGGTCCAGCTCGCTGAAGCGGCGGCGCCGCCAGCCGCGGGCGGTCCGCACCCAGACGCTGCCCGAGGCGACGTGCACGTAGGAGGCGAGCAGCTCGGCCAGGAACCGGCGCCGGGCGCCGCTGGCCAGGAAGTCGCGCAGCCCGGCGGCGTCGAACACGGCCACCCGCCGCCGCGGCCCCGCCCACTCCGGCACGAACGCGGCCGTCTCCAGCTCGGCCGCGGTGCGCGCGACCGCCACCGCGAAGACCAGGAACGGCGAGGCGACCAGCAGCGGGTCGGAGCGGGCGGCGGCCCCGAACACCGCCCGGTAGGTCGCCGGGTCGGCGAGCAGCTCCTCGACCAGCCGCGGCTGAGCGCGCAGCCGCTCGGGCTCCAGTCCTGGCCGGCGGGCCGCCCCGGCCAGCAGCCGCAGGTCGCGCGCTGGCAGGTGCTCCAGCCAGCCGGCGGGCGTCGCGTCCGCACTCATGGCCGACCCTGCCAGTCGCCGCGCGGGTCCAGCAGGCAGCAGTCGGCGCGTCCGGCGGCGAGGATGGTGTTGGCCTCGTCGGCGGTGGTGAGGTTGCCGCCGACCAGGGTCGGCACGCCGGCCTCGTTGCGGACCAGGTCGCTCCAGCGGACCAGGAAGCCGCGGCCGTAGTCCGGCCGGGCGGCGGCCACCGCCTGGCCGGCGGTCACCTGCAGCAGGTCGCAGCCGTGCTCGGCCAGGGCGCGGGCGGCGGCGATCGCGTCCTCGGGGGTGGTCCCGCCCGGCGCCCAGTCGGTGGCGGCCAGCGCCGCCCACAGCGGCCGCTCGGCGGGCCAGGCGGCGCGGACCGCGTCGACCACCTCCAGGGGGAAGCGCAGCCGCCCTTCCAGCGACCCGCCCCAGGCGTCCTCGCGCCGGTTGGCCAGCGGCGACAGGAAGCCGCCCAGCAGGTAGCCGTGCGCCAGGTCCAGCAGCAGCACGTCCACCCCGGCCCCGGCGGCCAGCCGGGCGGCGCGGGCGAAGTCGGCGGCGACCCGCTCCATGTCGGCCCGCTCCATCGCCCTCGGCACCTGCCGGCCCGGCAGGTAGGGGTCGGCGGAGGCGGCCAGCAGCGGCCAGGCGCCCTGGAGCAGCGGCCGGTCCAGGCCGCCCCGTCGGGGCCGGGTCGCGCCCCGGCGGCCGGCGTGGCCAAGGCGCAGCGCCAGCCGGGCCGGGCCGGCCGCGTGCACGGCGGCGGCCGCCGTGGCCCAGGCCGCCGCGGTCGCCTCGTCCCAGCAGCCCGGCGTGCCCGGGGTGACGCGGCCGTCCGGGGCGACCGCGGCCAGCTCGCTGACCACCACCGCGGCCCCGGCGGCGGCCGCCGCCCGCAGTCGCCGCTCCCCCGCCGCCGGCAGCCGGCCGCCGGCGGCGTCGTCCTCGGCGGCCGGGGCGAGGGCGAGCCGGTTGGCCAGGGTGAGCGCCCGCTGCCGCAGCGGGGTGAACAGCGGCGGCGGGGCGAGCAGCCGGCGCTGGTCGCCCGCGAACCAGCGGTCCACCGCGGCCACGAAGCCGGCGTCGCGCTTCTCCAGCTCCAGGTGGGTGATGCGGCCGGAGCGGGTGAGCAGGTTGAAGGCGAACTGCACCGGGTGGCAGCCGTCGTAGCGGCGCACGTTCTCGAACCAGCTGGCGCTCTCCCTGGCGGCCTCCTGGAAGCGTTCGACGACCGGCTGGCGTTCCTGCTCGAACTCGGCGACCGCCCGCGGCGGCCGGCCCGGGTGGCGCGCGAGCGCGCCCGCCAGGGCGACCGCGTCCTCCATCGCCAGCTTGGTGCCGGAGCCGATGGTGAAGTGGGCGGTGTGGGCGGCGTCGCCGAGCAGCACCAGGTTGCCATGGTGCCAGCTGGCGCAGCGGACGGTCACGAAGCTGGTCCACAGCGAGCGGTTGGAGAGCAGCTTGTGGCCGGCCAGCTCGGGCGCGAACAGCTCCTGGCAGAAGGCGATGCTCTCCTCCTCGCTGGCGCCCGCAAGGCCCGCCCGCTGGAAGGTCGCCTCCGGGCACTCGACGATGAAGGTGCTGGTGGCGGCGTCGAACGGGTAGGCGTGGACCTGGAACATGCCGTGCTCGGTGGCCCGGAACACGAAGGTGAAGGCGTCGAAGACGCGGTCGGTGCCGAACCAGACGTAGCGGGAGCGGTGCACGTCCAGCCGCTGGCGCAGGTGGTCGGCGAGCAGGCGCCTGGCGGTGGAGTTGACCCCGTCGGCGGCGACCACCAGGTCGCGGTCGGCGAAGCGCTCCAGGTCGGGCAGCTCGGTCCGGAACTCGAGCTCCACCCCGAGCTGGCGGCAGCGGCGCTGCAGGATCTCCAGCAGCCGCCGGCGGGCGATGGCGGAGAACACGTGGCCGCGGGAGCGGACCAGCTCGCCGCCGTAGACGACGTCGATCGCGCTCCAGCGGGCGAAGGTGTCGGTGATCTCCGCCCAGCTCGGCTCGTCGGCGCCGCGCAGCGCGCCGAGGGTCTCCTCGGAGAACACCACCCCCCAGCCGAAGGTGGCGTCCGGCGGGTTGCGCTCCACCACGGCGACCTCGGCGTCGGGGTCGGCCCGCTTGGCCAGCAGCGCGAAGTACAGGCCCGCCGGCCCGCCTCCCAGCACCCCGACGCGCACGGCCGGCCTCAGGCGAGCACGTCGGCCAGCCGGTCGAGCTGGGCGGGGTCGGCGACGGTCGGCAGCAGCACCAGCTGGTCGCAGCCGGCCTCCTCGTAGCCGCGGACGAAGTCCTTGACGGCGCGGGCGCTGGTGAGGTTGCCGGCCGCGATCCGCTCGGCGAACGGCCCGGTGAACGCGTAGTAGTCGCGCAGGTAGGCGGCGCCGCGCTCGGCGTCGCCGAGGGCGAAGTAGCCCTGGCCCCACAGCTCGGGCCGGGCCGGGCGCTCCAGGTCCCGCCACGCCGCCCAGGCGCGCGCGGCCGCGCCGGCGAACGACCGCGGCGGGCCGCCGCCGTGGACGTAGCCGTCGGCGGAGCGGGCCACGCGCGCGAACGCCTCCCCGGACAGGCCGCCGACCAGCAGCGGCGGGCCGCCCGGCTGCGCCGGCTTGGGGCCGACGGCGCCCTCCTCCCAGGTCGCCCGCAGGCCGCCGAGCTGCTCGTCCAGGCGCCGGCCGCGGTCGTGCTGCGCGACCCCGGTCGCCCGGTAGTCGTCGCCGCGGGCGCCGACCGCCAGGCCGAGGGTGAGCCGTCCGCCGCTCAGCAGGTCCAGGGAGGCGGCCTGCTTGGCCAGCAGCACGGTGTTGCGCAGCGGGCCGACCACCACCATGGTCACCAGGCGGATGCGCTCGGTGACGGCCGCGGCGGCGGCCAACGCGACCAGCGGCTCGACGCTGTCGTAGACGACCCGGTCGAGCACGCCGAGGCTGGCGAACGGCCCCGCGTCGGCGCGCCTGGCCCACTCGGCCAGCAGGCTCCCGTCGGCCCCGGGGGTGGTGGTGGGCAGGCCGATCCCGACCCGCATGCTGCCTCCTCGCCTCCTCGCGCCCGCCGGATCCCGGTTCATGGTACGGCCGGCCGGGCGTCCAGCAGCACGCCGGGGTTGAGGATCCCGGCCGGGTCGACGGCGGCCTTGGCGGCGGCCAGGGCGCGGGCGAACGGCTCGGGCCGCTGCCGGTCGTACCAGGGCCGGTGCTCGCGGCCGACGGCGTGGTGGTGGGTGACGGTGCCGCCGGCGGCCAGCACCGCCTCGGCGGCGGCGGCCTTGACCTCGGCCCACTGCCGCAGCTCGGCGCCGCGCCTTGCCGGGGCCAGGACGGTGAAGTACGGCGCCGCCCCGTCGGGGTAGGCGTGGGTCAGCCGGCAGGTGACCGTGCCGGCGCCGCAGACCGCCCGCAGCGCCTCCCCGGTGGCGGCCATCACCCGCTCGACCAGCTCGTCCAGGCGGTCCCAGGTCGCGGCCGTCTCGAACGTCTCCACCAGCACGCCGAGCAGCACCAGCCGCTCCCGCAGGTAGGGCGCCCGGCGGAAGCTGGAGCGCCAGGCCGCGCCGCTGCCGGCGCCGCGCTCCAGCAGCCGCCCGCCCGCCGCGGCGGCCAGCTCGCAGGCGGCCGCCTGCGCGGCCTCGACCGGCGGGCCGGGCGACTCGAAGCCGAGCAGCAGCGCCGCCTCGCCGCCGGCGAGGGTGCCGGTGAGGGCGGCCTCGGCCGGGTCGAGCAGCCGGCAGGTCGCGGGGGCGAGGCCGGCCTGGACGACCGCGCGCACCGCGGCCGCCCCCGCCCGGAAGGTCGAGAACGCGACCGTGGCGGCGGCCCGCTCCGCCGGCCGGGGCCGCACCCGCAGCCACGCCTCGGTGACGACCCCGAGGACGCCCTCGCTGCCGAGGGCGAGCCGGTCGGGGCTGGGGCCGGCGCCGGACCCGGGCAGCCGCCGCGACGCCCACACGCCTGCGGGGGTGACCAGCCGCAGCGCCTCCACCAGCTCGTCGACGTGGACCGGCCCGGTCGAGAAGTGCCCCGCGGCCCTGGTCGCCAGCCAACCGCCGACGGTGGAGCGCTCGAACGACTGCGGGTAGAAGCGCAGGGTGAGGCCGTGGCGGCCGAGGGCGGCCTCCAGCTCCGGCCCGGTGGTGCCGGCCAGCACGCGGGCGGCGCGGGCGACCGGATCGACCTCGGCGACCCCGGCCAGGCGGCCAAGGTCCAGCGAGACCGCCGGGCCGCCGCCGACCGCCGGCTCGACCCCGCCGACCACGCTGGTCCCGCCGCCGAATGGGACCACCGCGATCCCCGCCGGCCCGCACCAGTCGAGCACGGCCGCCACCTCGGCCTCGTCGCGGGGCCGCAGCACCAGGTCGGGCGCGTGGTCGACCCGCCCGCGCAGCCCGCGGACCAGGTCGCGGTAGGCGCGGCCGAGGCCGTGCCGCGCCCGGTCCAGGGGCTCGCCGGAGGCGATCGCGGCCAGCCGCCCGGGTGCGGCCACCCGCGGGGCCGGCAGCGGCCGCGGCACCACGGGCCGCTCCGGCGGCTGCAGCGGGAAGCCGAGCAGGGCCTGCGCAGCCGGCGCCAGCGCCTGCAGCTCGGCCGCGGTCGGCTCGTCGCCCGGCCCGCCCCAGCCCCACAGCGGGTAGGTGGAGGTGGAGGGGCTCGTCGGCGGCGTCATCGTGCAAGCATGCCCGCCCCGCGCGCCGCCCGGTAGAGTCGGCGCGACGGTGCCACGGGCTGGAGGTGGCGGATGGGCGAGGCGGCGGCCGGGGCGACCCTGGAGGGGCACGGCGGCGCCCTGGCGGTGGCGGCGGCGGCGCGGCACGGCGTGGCCGAGCTGTTCACCCTCTCCGGCGGCCACGTCTTCCCCCTCTACGACGGCGCGGTCAAGGCCGACCCGCCGCTGCGGCTGGTGGACGTCCGCCACGAGCAGACCGCAGTGTTCGCCGCCGAGGCCACCGCCAAGCTGCTGCGGCGGCCGGGGCTGGCGGTGCTGACCGCCGGCCCGGGGGTGACCAACGGGATGAGCGCGGTGGCCAGCGCCCACTTCAACGGCTCGCCGGTGCTGGTGCTGGGCGGCCGGGCGCCCGCCTTCCGCTGGGGCAGCGGCAGCCTGCAGGAGCTCGACCACCCGCCGATGCTCGCGCCGGTCACCAAGCACGCCGGCACGGTCGCCGACGTGGCCGCCGTGCTGGCCGCGGTCGACGCCGGGCTGCGCCTGGCGAGCACGCCCCACCGCGGCCCGGTCTTCCTGGACGTGCCGATCGAGCAGCTGTTCGCCCAGGCGGCCGTGCCGGTGCCCGGACGGCCGGAGCCGGCCGACCGCGCCCCCGACCCCGACGCCCTGGACCGGGTCGCCGGCCTGCTGGCCGAGGCGGAGCGGCCGGTGCTGGTGCTCGGCTCCGACGTGTGGGCCGACCGGGCCGAGGCCGCCGCCCGCAGGGCCGCAGGGACGCTCGCCCTGCCGGTGGTCGCCAACGGCATGGGCCGCGGCATCGTCCCGCCCGACGCCGGCCTGCTGGTGACCAGGGCCCGCTCGCTGGCGTTCGGCGAGGCCGACCTGGTGGTGGTGGCCGGCGCCCCACTCGACTTCCGGCTCGGCTACGGCCGCTTCGCCGACGGCGCGGCGCGGGTGGTCCACCTGGCCGACGCGCCGGAGGGGCTCGCCGGCCACACCGAGTTGGCCGGCGCGGCCGCCGGCGACCTGTCGCTGGTGCTGGACGGG
>DASQWY010000491.1:0-4875 GCA_035640005.1 Actinomycetes bacterium | reverse complement strand
GACCTGTTCGCCGCCGAGGTCGGCATGGACCCCGCCGAGCTGCGGCGCCGCAACCTGGTCGCCGGCGACGCCTTCCCGTGGACCACCGCCACCGGCACCGTCTACGACAGCGGCGACTACCGGCGCGCGCTGGAGCTGGCGCTGGAGGTGGGCGGCTACGCGCGGGCGCGCGCCGAGCAGGCCAGCCGGCGGGCGGCGGGCGGCCCGCGGCAGCTCGGCGTCGGCCTGTCCTGCTACGTGGAGGTGTCCGGCGGCGGGCCGGGCGGCGAGTACGGCGCGGTGGAGGTCACCCCGGCGGGCGGGGCGCTGGTCCGCACCGGCAGCTCCGCCAGCGGACAAGGCCACAAGACGGTGTGGGCGATGCTGGCCAGCGACCAGCTCGGCATCCCGGTGGAGCGGATCGAGGTGGTCGCCGGGGACACCGACCGGGTGGCGCGCGGGACCGGCACGATGGGCTCCCGCTCGGCGCAGACCGGCGGGCTGGCGGTGCACCGGGCCGCCACCGCGCTGGTGCGCAAGGCCCGCGAGCTGGCCGCCCGGCTGCTGGAGGCCAGCCCCGACGACGTCGTGCTGGACCCGGCCGCCGGCCGCTTCCACCTGGCCGGCGCGCCCGCGGTCGGCCGCTCCTGGGCGGAGCTGGCCGGCGCCGCCGGCGACGGCGAGCTGGCCGCCGAGGCCAGCCTGGACGCCACCGAGCCGACCTTCCCGTTCGGCGCCTACCTGGCGGTGGTCGAGGTCGACCTGGACACCGGGCTGGTGCGGCTGCGGCGCCTGGTCGGCGTCGACGACGCCGGCCGCCTCCTCAACCCGCTGCTCGCCCGCGGGCAGCTGCACGGCGGCATCGCCCAGGGGGTCGGCCAGGCGCTGTTCGAGGAGTTCCGCTACGACGACCGCGCCAACCCGCTCACCGGCAGCCTGCCGGCCTACGGGCTGCCCGGCGCGCCCGAGCTGCCCGCCTTCGAGCTGGTCGAGCTGGAGACCCCCACCCCGGTCAACGAGCTGGGCGTCAAGGGCCTCGGCGAGGCCGGCGCCATCGGCGCGCCGCCGGCCGTGCTCAACGCGGTGGTCGACGCGCTCGCCCCGCTCGGCGTCCGCCACCTCGACATGCCGGCCACCCCCGAGCGGGTCTGGCGGGCGATCGCCGCCGCCAGGTCCCGGCCTTGATGAACCGCGGGTTGCGGGGGTTCAACGAGCTGGCGGCGTTCCTGCTGGAGCTGTGCGCGCTGGCCGCGCTCGCCTGGTGGGGGGTGCGCGCCGGCGGCTCGCCGCTCGCCAGGGCCGCCCTCGGGATCGGCGCCCCGCTGCTCACCGCGGTCGCCTGGGGGCTGTTCGCGGCGCCGCGGGCGCCGGTGACCGCCCGGCCGCTGAAGCTCGCGGTGGTGGCGGTGGTCTTCGGCGCCGCCACCGTGGCGCTGTGGGCAGTCGGCGCGCGCCCGCTGGCGGTCGCGTTCGCCGTGGTGGTGGTCGCCAACCGCCTGCTGCTCGGCAGGTGACGCCGCGCCGCCGCGCAACCCTCCGCGGCCGGCCCGGGTTGTAGCGAGGTGACCCACCAACCAGCAGGCCGGCGACCGCTCCGCTTCGGGGTGGTCGGCGAGCGCGTCCGCGACCGCGAGCAGCTGCTCGCCACCGCGCGGCGGGCGGAGGCGCTCGGCTACTCGACCCTGCTGCTGCGCGACCACTTCGTCGCCGAGCCCTTCGGGCACCAGCTCGCCCCGCTGGTGGCGCTCACCGCCGCCGCCTGCGCGACCACCACCCTGCGGGTCGGCACCCTGGTGCTGGACAACGACTACCGGCACCCGGTGCTGCTGGCCAAGGAGGCCGCCACCCTCGACCTCGTCTCCGGCGGCCGCTTCGAGCTGGGCCTCGGCGCCGGCTGGCTCCGCGACGAGTACCAGCGGGCCGGGCTGCCGTTCGAGCCGCCCGCGGTGCGCGTCGGCCGCCTGGAGGAGGCGCTGCGCGTGCTCAAGGGGCTGTTCGCGGAGCCGCCGCTCAGCTTCGCCGGCGCCCACTACCGGGTGACCGGCCTGGACGGCTTCCCGCGGCCGCCGCAGCGGCCGCACCCGCCGATCCTGGTCGGCGCGGGCGGCCGGCGGATGCTCGCCATCGCCGGCCGGCAGGCCGACATCGTCGGCATCCTGCCGCGGGCGTTGCCGGGCGGGACCATCTCCGACGACCCGGAGGAGCTGTCGCCGGAGGCGACGACCTGGAAGGTCGACCAGGTCCGCCACGCCGCCGGCGACCGCGCCGACCAGGTCGAGCTCAGCATGATGATCTCGGTGAAGGTGGCCGCCGACCCCCGGCGGGCGGCGGAGCGGCTGGCGGTCAGGGCCGGCTGGGGCGCCGCCGCCACTGAGCGGGTGCTGGCGATGCCAGCGGTGTTCGTGGGCCCGCTGGAGCGGATCGCCGAGCAGCTGCTGGCCCGGCGCGACCGCTACGGCTTCTCCTACCTGGTGGTCCCCGACAGCCGCATGGAGGCGCTCGCCCCGCTGGTCGAACAGCTGACCGGCAGGTGACGACCAGGCCGATCGAGCGAGTTCGGCGCCGCCGGCTGATGCCGCCCACCCGGTAACGGTACGGCCGGGTCGGGCGGTTGTCTGGACGGGCTCCGTCACGGTGGCCCGAGCTGTCCTGGTGCCCTGATCTCAAAGGCGGGGTCTCATGCGTCGTCACCGGAGCCTGGTGATCGTCCCGGCAGTCACGCTGCTGCTGGGCAGCCTGCTGAGCCTGTCAGGTCTGACCGGGCGGGCGACCGCCGCCGGTGCCTGGGCCGTGCACGGCCCGTCCGGCGGCACGGTGACCGCGCTGAAGGTCAGCCCCGCGGGCGACGGCACCATCTACGCGGGCACCGGCGGCGCGGGCGTGTTCGTCTCCAGCGACAGGGGCGTGACCTGGCAGCGCCGCAGCGCCGGCCTGCCGACCGACCTCTTCGTCACCGACATCGACGTGGCCGCGGCCGACCCCTCGGTGGTCTACCTGACGACCCTGACGAACGGGGCCTGGCGCAGCAGCGACGCCGGCGCCACCTGGAGGCTGATCTACCGTGCGGGGACGGTGGAAAGCGTGGCCGTCGACCCGGCGGACCCGGACACCGTCTACCTGGGCGGCATCGGCGCGTCCACCTTCAAGAGCAGCGACGGTGGCGCCAGCTGGACCGAGCTGATCGGCCTGTACGGCCGCAGCTTCGACGGCGGCGAGATCGCCATCGCCCCGTCCGACCCGTCGGTGGTGTACGCCACCGATCCGCCGACCCTGCTGCGCAGCGACGACGCCGGCGCCACCTGGCAGGGCACCGACGCCGCCGCCAGCTCCATCCAGGACATCGCCGTGGATCCCACCGACCCGCTGGTGGTCTACGTCGCCACCTGGTTCGACGGCGTCCTGAGGAGCGCCGACGGCGGCAGGTCGTGGAGGCCAGCCGGCACGGGGCTGCCGGCCCTGGCGGCGCTGTCGGTGGCGATCGACCCGGCACAGCCCAGCACGGTCTACGCCGGGACGGTCCAGGGCGGAGTGGTCTACCGTTCGGTCGACGCCGGCGCCACCTGGCAGCCCTTCCGCGCCAGCGGCGCCACCGGCCAGATCGGCCAGCTGGAGGTGGAGCCCGCCACCGGCTACGTGTACGCCGGCCCCGCCGCCCAGGGCGTCTTCCGCAGCACCGACCGGGGAGCCACCTGGGCGCGCCGCAGCGCCGGCCTGGTCGGCTCCCACGTCCGGTCGCTGGTGGTCGTTCCGACGGCGCCGGCGACCATCTACGCGGGAACCTACGGCGACGGCGTGCACCGTTCCACCAATGGGGGCGCCTCCTGGAGCCGCCGCGGGCTCACCGGCCGCGTCGTCAACGGCCTGGCGGTGCACCGGTCGGCACCCGGCACGGTCTACGCCGCCACCGACCGTGGTGTCTACAAGTCGACCGACGGGGGCGGCAGCTGGCGCCTGCTCCCGTCCGGGTTCACCGGGATCAGCGGCATCGCCGTGGCACCCTCCAATCCCGCCGTGCTGTACGCCACCTACTTCTCTGGGGTGCTCAAGTCCACCGACGGCGGGAGCAGCTGGCGGCGGCTGGCCCTGCCCGACTGGGACGTGTACCTGGGCGGCGTCGCGGTCCACCCGACCAGGCCGGAGCGCGCCTGGGTCGGCACCCGGTTCAGCGGCGTGCTGCGCACCACCGACGGCGGCACCACCTGGAGGTCGGGAGCTGGATGCCCCTCGGGAGAGGACGCCCGTGCCGTCACGGTCGACCCGGTGCAGCCGTCGATCCTGTACGCCGGCTGCGACACCGGCGGCGTCTCCCGCAGCACCGACGGGGGCGCCACCTGGGCGCACATGACGCCGCTGGACATCTACGCCGTTCGCGCGATCGTCGTGGATCCGACCGACACCCGCCGGCTCTGCGCCGGGGAATACGACGCCTACGGCCCGTCGGGCGTGCACTGCAGCACCGACCGCGGCCAGACCTGGACGCAGCTCAGCGGCACCGGCCTGACGACCACCTGGGTCGAATCGCTGGCGATCACGCCGGACGGCGCGGTCCTGCACGCGGGGACGACCCAGTACGGCATGGACGGGGTGGGCGGCGGCGCCTTCACCTACCACCTGAAATAGCGGCGCCGACCCCCCTCAGCCGGCGTCCACGACCTGGCGGGCCGCCTCGGCGACCCGCTCGGCCGACGGCGTCACCGCCGCCTCCAGGTTGGCGGCGAACGGCAGCGGCACGTTCGCCCCGGCCACCCGCCGGATCGGGCCGTCCAGGTCGTAGAAGCCCTCCTCGGCCACCAGCGACGCCAGCGTGGCGCCCCAGCCGCCCTGGTAGGGGTTCTCCTCCACGATCACCAGCCGGCTGGTGCTCGCCACGCTGTCCAGCACCGCCCGCGCGTCCAG
>DASQWY010000490.1:0-2658 GCA_035640005.1 Actinomycetes bacterium | reverse complement strand
CCACCAGCACCACCAGCGCGGCCGCCCACCACACCGCCGCAGTCATGTTCCGTCCTCAGCCGCCGGCCAGGCGCGGGGCGACGAGCAACTCGGTGTGCTCCTCGGGCTTCCAGGTGTCGAGGGTGACCTGCTGGCCGGTGCCGGCCCCAGTGTGGTGGTAGACAAGGCGGCCGGTCGCCTGCGCCTGCCGGAAGACCTCCTCGATCTCCCGCACGGTCCAGGGTCGAGGGTGTCCCAGGTGCGGATGGTGTCGCCTTGCGCGTCGGCAATGTGCATCCCGCCGGTCATCTGCCGCGCCTCCTCCGCCGGCCCTGACGCAGGACCGTTTGTAGCTCGCCTCCCAGCGGCGACGGCTTCCGCGCCGAGCGGGCCCACCCCCTGCCCACCCCGCCGCTGTCCCCCCGGCAGGTCCACCGGGCCATGCTCACCCTCGGCCGCCGCTCCGCCGGCGACGGCCACTAGCCTCGGCTTTTCATGGGGCGTGGTGATCTCGCGCTGCTGGTTGCGAACAACTCCTCCTGGGCTGGGAGGATCCGGCTTGTCGAAGGTCGGTCCACCAACCCAGGAGGGTGTAGTGCAGGCTACCAAGCCGCGGTTTGATGTCGTGGTTGCCGATGATCGGTTGGTCAGCCATGCGGGCGTGGCGCTGTTGGCAGAGCTGGCGGATCGACTCGGGCTGACCCGGCGCTGGACCGGTTCGCGGTCGGTCGGCCTGGTCATGGTCGGATGCGCCGACGCCGACACGCCCCGGCGAAGGTGCTGCGCGACCTGATCGTCATGCTCGCCGATGGTGGCGACTGCCTCAGCGACCTGCGGCTGCTGGCTGGCTGTGACGCGCTGCTGGGACCGGTGGCGTCGATCCCGACGGCCTGGCGGGTGCTGGAGCGCCTCGGGCAGTTGGGTGAGGACGGGCTGGCCGCGCTCCGGGTGGCCCGCGCACAGGCCCGAGCACACGCCTGGCACGCTGGTGGCTGGCCGCCCCGGCGGCTGATCCTGGACCTGGACGCGACCCTGCTGGTCGCCCACAGCGACCGCAAGCAGGGCGCGGCCGGCAGCTACCAGCACACCTTCGGATTCCATCCCCTGCTGGCCTACCTGGACCGCGGCGACGGGCATGGGGAGGCGTTGGCCGGCATCCTGCGGCCGGGCAACGCCACCGCCAACGACGCCGCCGACCACACCGCGGTGCTGCGGCTGGCCCTGGCGCAACTGCCAGCCGGCCATGCTCGGCGATGGCTGCTGGTCCGCACCGACAGCGCCGGGGCGTCCCAGGCCTTCCTGGCGGAGCTGCGCGCCCGCAAGCTGCGGTTCTCGGTCGGGCTGCCGATCGACGCCCACGTCGGCGACGCCCTGCTGGCCCTGCCCGAGACCGCCTGGATCCCGGCGGTCGACCCCGACGGCCGCCCGCGGGATGGCGCCTGGGTTGCCGAGGTGGCCGGCTGGCTGGACCTTTGCGGCTACCCGCCCGGCACCCGGGCGATCTGCCGCCGCGAGCGCCCCCACCCCGGCGCCAACCTCCGCTTCACCGACCTCCAGGGCCGCCGCTACCAGGTGTTTGTCACCGATCAGCCCGACCGTGATCTCGCCCGCCTGGAGCTGCGCCACCGCCAGCACGCCCGCATCGAGGACCGCATCCGCGCCGCCAAGGCCACCGGCCTGGCCAACCTCCCCTTCGGCGCCTGGCGACGCAACGCGGTGTGGCTGGAGCTGGTCCTGGCTGCCCAGGACCTGACCTGCTGGCTGCAGACCCTGCTGCTGGACGGGGAGCTGGCCATTGCCGAGCCCAAGCGGCTTCGCACTCGCCTGCTGCATACCGCCGGCCGCCTGCTCACCGACGCCCGCCGGCTGACCCTGCACCTGCCAGCCGCCTGGCCGTGGGCCGTCGTGCTTGCCAGCGCGTTCACCCGGCTCTGGAGCTTGCCGCCACACCCCGGCTGACCCGCCACCGCTGCTGGCACGCCGAGGCGAGTGCCCCTTCAGGCACGTTTGCCCTGCAACAAAGTTCGCCTAGCCGCTTGTCGTCCGCCGGCCCCCGGAGGACCCGAGGCTGACCTGAGACGCCCGGTTCATCCAAACGAGACCCCGAGGGGCTTTTCTAGCTCGGCCAGACGCACGACCGCGCCGGCGCCGGGGCCATGAGGACTCCGGCGCACGGACGATGCTGGTTGCCTTACCGCGGTGAGGTAGGGAGAGCTCGCTATGAGGAGTCGTGCTATGCCAGCAAAGGCCCGCGTCGCCGCTCCCCTGCTGGTGAGTGTGATTCTCATCTTGGCGGTGGCCATCAGCCCAACCCACTCCGCCCTGGCCGGCACCAAGGAGCCGCCGCCGCCCAAGCCGGCCAAGCCCAAGGGACCCGCCTCGACCTTCAACTTCAACCAGTACGGCCCCTCCCCCTACGACGACGTGGTGCTGCGCTGGGACGAGCAGACCCTGACCGCGGTGCGGGCGACCAAGCCAGGCCCAACGGTGGTGGCCCGGGCCCTGGCGATCGTGCACACCGCCACCTACGACGCCTGGGCCGCCTACGACGCCAAGGCGCTCGGCACCCGCACCGGCGGCAGCCTGCGCCGCCCCACCAACGAGTACACCGCCAACTACAAGTCCAAAGCCATCAGCTACGCCGCCTACCGGGTGCTGCTGGACCTGTTCCCCGCCCGC
>DASQWY010000489.1:0-5942 GCA_035640005.1 Actinomycetes bacterium | reverse complement strand
GCTTCCACCTCAGCGCGACTACCTCACCGATGTCGTTCGTGCGTGTTGAGCAGGGTGGTTCTGCCCGCCTCGCAGATCGACTCGGTGGTCGCCTGGATCAGGAGGGAAGCACGCCGAGCTGGCGAAGGACCGTGGCGAAGTCGAACCAGACGCGCTCGCAGACCAGCCGGTCCTCCTCGAACTCGTACAGGCAGGCGATCCGGACGCTGGCCTGGCGGCCGGTTGCCGGGATCCCCGCCCACTCGCCCTGGTGGGTGCCGCTCAGCGTCACCTCGACGAAGACGGCGTCATCGGCGTGCCGGTGCGGTCCTTCCTCGATGTGCACGTCGGGGAACCCGGCGATCAGGTCCGTCCACAGCTGCCGCACCGCCTCGGCGCCGTGGACCTGCCCGGCGTCCCCGAACGGGGGGATGTCGTAGTTGGGCTGGTGGAAGCTGGCCACCACGCCGTCGGGGTCGTGCCGGTTCTCCGCGTCGATGTGCTGGTTGACGATCTCGCTTCGGCGAGCCCGCAGGTCCGCGGCGGTGGCGGTAGTCATGGGCGCCCCTCCTACCCCCGACGATGGGTGCTCATTTTCCCCCATCGGGCGGTGGAGTCCAATTTCTCTCATTGGGGGGTCTGGGGCGCCAGGCCGTCGCCAGGCCGTCCGAGGTCGACCAACGGCGGCAGACGATGGCAACCGCTGAGGGGCAAATGCCCTGCTCACAGGCATGACCGAAGCTAGCGGGCCAGGTGGCGGACCGCCGGGATCACAACTACGACATCTAGGGTTCACAAGCGGCTGACCAGGAGCCGTGACCCTCGCCTGCGCAAGTTGACGCCTCGGCCGTGCGGTGTACCGTTGCCGCCGCAACCAAGCCGCCGCTCGCGGGAGGCCTGCGATGAAGTCCGTCTACGCCGTCGACCCCAACCACACCACCATCGGGTTCTCGGCCAGGCACCTGATGGTCACCACCATCCGCGGCAAGTTCCACGAGTGGCAGGGTCAGGTGGAGGCCGAGGACGACGACCCGCTGACCGCCGTGGCCACGCTCACCATCAAGGCGGCCAGCATCGACAGCGGCAACCAGATGCGCGACGACGACCTGCGCGCCAACATCCTGGACGTCGCGCACCATCCCGAGGTCACCTACCGGAGCACCGGGGTCGAGCGGGTCGACCAGCGCCGCTACCGGGTGGCCGGCGAGCTGACCATCGCGGGCACCACCAACCCGATCACCCTGGACGCGGAGGTCGAGGAGCCGTTCGTGGACATGATGGGGTTGCACCGGGTGGGCTTCAGCCTGCGAGGCACCCTGCGCCGCTCGGACTGGCAGCTGACCTGGAACCCGGTGCTGGAGGGCGGCCGGCTGGTGATCAGCGAGGAGGCCAGGATCGAGATCGACGGCGCCCTAGTCCGCGAGCCGGACAAGCCCGAGGTCGGCGTGACCGCCTGACACGCCCGGGTGGTTGTGCCCGGCCGGCGGGCTTGGCGGCCATCGTCCAGGTAACCAGCGGCCGACCAGACTCAAGGTCGGCCCAGGATGTCGACGACGGCCGACGCGAAGCCGGGAAGGCTCACCAGCGCGGCCACGGCCAGCATGGCCCGGCCGACCACCACCAGGGAGCGGGCGTGCCAGGCGGCGACCACCGAGGGGATCCGCGACACCAGCACGACCGCCACGCCGACGACGATCAGCAACAGGGCCAGCAACGGTCCCGGAAGCACGAGCACCAGCAGGGGTGCATGGACGGCGACAGCACCAGGCCGGGCAGCCAGCAGCGGCACCGCCCGGCTGACCCGCCCCGCCACGGCAGCCACCAGCATCCCGCAGAACACCACGAGCGCGGCGAAGGCGGCCACCGCCAGCCACCCCGGGCCCACCAGGTCGAAGTCGGGGTTGCCGGCGCGCAGGGGCTCGACCCGGGTCCCGGCGGCGACCAGGAGCAGGCCGCCATAGGCGAGGCCGCCAGCCCGCCCCGCCGGCAGCCAGCGGCGCAGCAGCAGGTAGCCGGCCGCTGCCGGCAGCCCGACGAACAGGCCGGTGAACAACACCAACCCGAGCGTGCCACCGACGCTGATGCGGCCCACGACCTCCTCGGCCTCGGTGATCCGGCCTTGGGCGCCGGCGCCGGCGGTCACCGCCAGCAGCCGCATCACCAGCCGGCCGCCGGCCCCGGCGGCCAGGATGCCGCCGGCGGCGCCCGCTGCCAGCGCCACCACCAGGTACCACAGGTAGTTGCGGACGACGAGGGTCACCGGCGGCGGGTCGGTCGGGCCAGCCGCGGCCGGCCGGGGCGCGGGCGGCGGCTGGACGGCCAGGCCGCCCCAGCGGACCACCGCGGTCAGCCCGGCGAGCACCAGCGCGATGCAGCCGACGATCACCCACATGGCGGCAGTATGACCAATCCAAGCTGCCAGCGCTGGAGGTCGTCCACCCTGCGGCCAGGCCGGCGGCGTCCCAGCGACCGTCTATATTGAACGACCGCGGCGGGCCCGAGCCCCCGCCGGACGAGCGACGCGAGAGGAGCGGCCATGCCAGGCCAGCCGGTGCACTTCGAGATCCCTGCCGACGACACCGCCAAGGGGCGCGAGTTCTGGGGCTCGCTGTTCGGGTGGCAGTTCGAGGCATTCCCCGGCCCGTTCGAGTACCACACGACCCGGATCAGCGAGCAGGCGGGCGCGGCGATCACCAACATGGAACCGGGCAAGCGTGGGATCCGCGCCTACTTCGACGTGGACGACATCAACGCCGGCGCCGCGCGCGTGAAGGAGCTCGGCGGCGAGGCGAACGAGCCGAGCCCGGTGCCGAGCATGGGCTGGTTCGCGACCTGCAAGGACACCGAGGGCAACGAGTTCGGCCTGTGGCAGACCGACCCGTCCGCCCCCGCCCCGACCGGGTAGACCGCAGCAGCGGCTGGCGGCGTCTTCACCAGGCGCCGCCAGCCGTTGCCGGTGCGCAGGTCTAGGTGGTCGCGGGTGCGGGCAGGTCCGCTCGCAACATCCGCGAGTCCCATCCGGCCACCCCCGCCACCACCAGCGTCGCCGCCGACACCAGCAGCAACGGCGGCGCGACCAACCCCACTGGCGCCAGCGCCGCCAGCGCCAGGACCGCCACCAGCCGCTGCCCCGACAGCACGCCGAACACCGCCCGCTTGAACAGCCCGTGCCCCACCAGGAACAGCGCCGGCCCACCCAGCACCGTGGCGATGGTGGCCGCGTCGGCGTGCCCGCTCGGGTGGGTGATCACCAGTTCGTCGCCCACCGCGGCGACGATGATCCCGGCCACCATCACCACATGGCAGTAGGTGTAGGCCGAGCGGCCCAGCCGACCCGGGTCGGCCGAGGAGGCGATCACCCGGCTGGCGGCCTCGGCGCTGCGGTCGAAGTAGACCCACCACAGCGCCACGCTACCAAGGAAGGCCGCCACGAACGCGGCGACCGTCGCCGTGGCGAACGGCAGCCGCTCGAAGGTGGCGCCGGTGACCAGGATCGACTCCCCCAGCGCGATGATGACGAACAGCTGGCACCGCTCCGCCATGTGCCCGCCAGTGATCGTCCAATCGGTGGTGCGCGAGCGGCCCAGCCCCGGGGTGTAGAACCCCCACACCGGCGCTACGAGGTCCACCAGCACGGCCGCCAGCCACAGCGCCGCCCGCGCCCGGTCGTGGGCCAGCCCGCCGGCCAGCCACAGCACCCCGGAGCCCAGCAGCCAGGCCAGGATCCGCTGGAAGTTGCGGCGCAACCCTGGCTCCTCGCCCAGCGCGGCGACCACGAAGACGGTGCGGCCGACCTGCATGGCCACGTACGCCCCGGCGAACACAAGGCCCCGATCGCCGAACGCCTGCGGCAGGGTCGCCGACATGAGCAGGCTGGCCAGCATCACCCCGAACAGCACCAGCCGCACCACCCGCCGGTCGGGGTCGAACCAGTTGGTGAACCAGGCGTTGTAGATCCACGCCGCCCAGACCGCCACCACCAGCAGCGCCGTCTGCGCGGCGCCCTGCACGTCCAGGTGCTGCAGCAGCAGGTGCGACAGTTGGGTCACGGCCAGCACGTACACCAGGTCGAAGAACAGCTCCATGGAGGTGACCTGCTGCACTCCGCCGTCACGAGCCCGCAGCAGCCCACCAAGCCCAGCACCCCGCGCCACCGACCTCACCGTCCTTCTTCCTGCCTTCCTGCCGGACCGGTCGTCTGGTTCCGGAGATCATGCAGCACACGGCGGTGCCCACCCCACCCTGGGCCGCATCGGGCCACAGAACTGCGGAGGGCACCCGTGGCCAAATCCCAGAGATCCGAGTGGCAACTGGACCTCCGTCCTCGTGTCCGTGTCAGGGGCAATCGGCCGGTCGAGCGACCTGCCGGTTGTCGGTGGCCCTGGGATCCCAGGGATCCCAGCCCGTCCCGTCCGTCCCCTCGTAGCCTGGTCGACCGGCTGCAGGCTGAGGGCGACGAGTCGTGGTGGTCGACGACCTCTCCCACGGGCACCTGGCAACGTGGCGGCGCCCACTAGCGTATCCGGCGCGTGTCTATGCTCATGCTCCCACATGGACCGCCGGTGCGATTGATGATCTCGAGGGAGGTGATCAGCTTCGGGTTCTGGTTCGGTGACGACCGCTTCCCCGAGCCGGCGTTCTACTCCTACACCACGCCAGAGCCAGATGGGCTGGACGGCGGACCGTTGCTACCGCCGGCAGCCCGCTGGGTCCCGCGCAACGGCAGCCACCTGGCCGTAATGCCCTACGGGGACGCCCGCGCCGAGGCCAGCCTCGCGCCAGCGTGCTGGACTCTTATGAGAGCGCCTACCAGGCCGGTGCCCGGCTGGCCGGCTGGGACATCCAGCGGCTGGCCAGCTCTGGCGGGATCACCGACCCACAGCTGCGCCCGCACCAGGGTCGATCCCGAGCGTGAGGGCAACCCTCGACCGCCAAGTCGGCAAACCAGTTGACGTTGCTTGCTGGAACCAGCCGGCAAGTGTGAGTCCTGGACGCCTACCTCACTCCAGCCCTCACAGGGCACCCTCTACGCCTGCTTGAGGCCGGTCGACCCAGATGCTGGCGTAGTCGCGTGTTCGACGGTCGCGTATTCCGCGGCGTCAGGAGTGGGCTGCGCCCGGCCTGGAGATGGCGCGGCGGTAGCGGTCGGCCAGCGCGGCGAGCTGCTCGACCAGCTCGGAGGGCCCGTCGACCTCGAAGTCGGCGTCCAGCATCCCCAGCCAGACCGCGAGCATCCGCGGCGTGTCGGAGCCGACGTTGACGATGCAGGTGCCGTCGTCGACCGCCTCCACCAGCACCGCCGGCGGCAGCCGCGCGGCCACCGGCGCGGCCGGCGCGTGCACGCGCACCCGTGCCCGGTAGCGCCAGGTCGCCGTTCCCACGCCCCGCAGCAGCCAGGTGGCGACGTCGCCGCCGGGCGGGTCGCGCGGTGCGAACCGGGGGCCGGTCGGGCTGCGGGGGGCGATCCGGTCGGCGCGGAAGGTGCGCCAGTCCACCTGGTCGACGTCCCAGGCGACCAGGTACCAGCGGCCGCGATGGTGCGCCAGGCGGTGCGGCTCGGTGGTGCGGACGCTCGCCGAGCCGTCGTGGTCGCGGTAGTCGAACCGCAGCCGCTGTTGGTCGCGGCAGGCGCCGGCGATGGCGGTCAGCACCCCGGCGTCCACGGTGGGGCCGCCGGCGGGGATCCCGACGGTGGCGGTGTGCACCGCGCGGATCCGGTGGCGCAGCCGCGACGGCAGCACCTGTTCGAGCTTGGTCAGCGCGCGGACCGACGTCTCCTCGATGCCGGTAACGGTGCCGTTGGCGGCGGTCCGCAGCCCGACGACGACCGCGACGGCCTCCTCGTCGTCCAGCAGCAGCGGCGGCAGGGCCGCGCCCGCCCCGAGCCGGTAGCCGCCGCCCACCCCGGGGCTGGCGTGCACCGGGTAGCCGAGACCGCGCAGCCGCTCGACGTCGTTGCGGAC
>DASQWY010000488.1:0-11431 GCA_035640005.1 Actinomycetes bacterium | reverse complement strand
CCCGGGTAGGTGCTGGACTCCAGGATCACCAGCGCGCCGGCGGCCAGGTGCGCGGCCACGTCGCGGCAGGCCTGCTCCACGTACGACAGGTCCGGGGTGTGGTCGCGGACCGGGGTCGGCACGCAGACGCAGATCACCTCGCCGCCGGCGAGGGCGGCCGCGTCGGCGGTGAAGCGCAGCCGGCCGGTGGCCACGGCGCTGGCGAAGCGGGCCTCGTCCACGCCGGGGACGACCGCCTCGCCGGCGGCCAGCGCGGCGATCCGACCGGCGTCGACGTCCACGCCGGTGACGGCGAAGCCGGCCTCGGCGGCCGCGCACGCCAGCGACAGGCCGACGTAGCCCTGGCCGATCACGGCCACGCGGGCGTCGCGGGCGAGGATGCGGCGGCGGAGGGTTGGGGTGGACCTCATTGGCGTGGCTTCCTCACACGATGGCGGAGTCGCGCGCCTCCAGGTGGGCGCTGCGCATGGATCCGGCGGCCAGGGCCTTCAGGCGGGCGGCGAGCTCGGACGGCGGGGCCTCCGGGATGAGGTGCTCAAGCTCGGTGAGCGCCCGGTGGACCGCGGCCCGGTCGGGCACCGGCGGCCGCGACACCACGATCGCCGGGTGGCCGCTGGGCACGTGCACCTCGTCGGGGGCGACGATGTCCTCCACCAGCTTCTCGCCCGGCCGCACGCCGGTGATCACGATGGGGACGTCGCGCCCTGGGATCCGCCCGGACAGGCGGATCAGCCGCTCGGCCACGTCGAGGATCCGCACCGGCTCGCCCATGTCCAGGGTGAACACCTCGTTGCCCTCGGACAGGGCGGCGGCCTGCAGCACCAGCTGCACCGCCTCCTCGACGCTCATGAAGTAGCGGGTCATGTTCGGGTCGGTGACCGTCACCGGCCCGCCCTTGGCGATCTGGCGGAAGAACGTCGGGATGACGCTGCCGCGGCTGCCGAGCACGTTGCCGAAGCGGACCGCGCACAGCACCGAGCCCTGGCCCTGCAGGCTGCGGACCACCTGCTCGGCCAGCCACTTGGACGCGCCCATCACGCTGACCGGGTTGATGGCCTTGTCGGTGGAGATCATCACGAAGTGCCCGGTGCCGGTGGCCACCGCCGCGTCGGCCAGGTTGGCGGTGCCGATGACGTTGGTGGCCACCGCCTCCTCCGGGTGCAGCTCCAGCACGGGCACGTGCTTGTGGGCGGCCGCGTGGAAGACGATCTCGGGCCGCCGGCGCATGAACACGGCGAACACCCGCTCCCGGTCGCGGATGTCGGCCAGGACCGTCTCCACCGGCAGCGGCTCGCCGGCGTGGTCGCGCCGCCGCCCGGGCGGCAACTCCTCCAGCGACATCATCACGTCGTGCAGGTGGGTCTCGTCGTGGTCCAGCAGCACCAGCGCGGCCGGGGCGAAGCCGGCCACCTGGCGGGCGATCTCCGAGCCGATCGAGCCGCCCGCCCCGGTGACCAGCACCCGCCGGCCGCGCAGCATGGCGGCGACCGCGTCCAGGTCGGTCTCCACCTGCTGGCGGCCAAGCAGGTCCTCGATGCGCAGGTCGCGGATGTCGCGGGCGCTGACGCGGCCGCCGATGATCTGGTGGACGCTCGGCAGCACCTTGAGGGTGACCTGCGCCTGCTCGCAGCGGGCGGCGACCTCGCGGACCAGCTCGCCGGTTGCCGAGGGGATCGCCAGCAGCACCAGGTTGGCCTCCAGCCGGGCGACCAGCCGGGGGATGGCGGCGGTGGTGCCGAGCACCGGGATGCCGTGCAGGCGGCGCCCGACCTTGCGCCGGTCGTCGTCGACCAGGCCGACCGGCAGCAGGCCGCGCGACGGGCTGCGCAGCAGGTCCTTGAGGAGCATCGAGCCGGCGTCGCCGGCGCCGGCGATCAGCACCCGGGTCGGCTGCGCGTGCCCGGTCCGCTCCCGGGTGGCGAACAGGCGGCTCTGGAAGCGGATCGCGCCGGTGCCGAGCAGGTTGAGGACGGCGCCGGAGGTCACCACCGACAGCGGCAGCGCCCGCACGCCCGGCCAGCCGACCAGCACGCTGGCGACCAGCACGCCGGCGCCGCCGACCAGGCCGGCGCGCACCACCTGCCGGGCCTCGTGGACGCTGGCGTGCCGCCAGACGTGGCCGTAGAGGCCGAACAGGCGGTTGCTCAGCAGGTGGACGACCAGCGCCACCGGCAGGAAGCGCCAGAAGTTCGACCAGTAGCGGTCGGGCACCACGCCGTTGAACCGCAGCGCCAGGGTGAACAGGTAGGCGAGCAGCGCGACCGCCAGGTCCAGGCACGCCAGCGGCGCGTCCTGCCGCAGCCGTGCGGCACCCGCTCCGAACCATCCGACCGCGGTTGGCTCGATGAGCCGTCGTAGATTCGCCCCCTCTTCCACAAATCGCAGCTTAGGGAGGAAGGGACCCCACCTGATCCGGCGCGATACGTAATTCGGCTACGGCGTCCCGCGTGTTCCGAGCCAGCGCAGGTCGGCGTCCAGCCGGCCCTGCTCCAGCAGCGACCTGACGTGGGCGATCCGCTGGAAGCGCGAGCCGGTCAGGTCCTCGAGGGTCAGGCCGTGCACCTTGAACGCCTCGTACAGCTGCTGGACGCCGTCGCGGACCGTCCAGCGGGGCTCGACCCCGAGCACCCTGGGCAGCTTGCCGCAGTCCACGCGGTAGTCGCGCCGGTCCGGCCCGGCGTCGGCGGCGAAGGTCACCTCGCTGCCCGGCACCGCCTCGCGCACCATCTCCGCCACCTGGCGGATCTGGTAGTTCTCCTGGTTGCGGCCGACGTTGAAGGCCTGGTTGTGGACCAGCTCGCGCGGCGCCTCCAGCGCCGCCAGGAACGCGGCCGAGATGTCCTCCACGTGGACCAGCGGGCGCCACGGCGAGCCGTCGCTCATCAGGTGCACCGCGCCGGTGGCGAAGGCGAAACCGACCAGGTTGTTGACCACCACGTCGCCGCGCAGCCGCGGCGAGGTCCCGTAGGCGGTGGCATTGCGCAGGAACACCGGGCTGAAGCCGTCGTCGGCCATGGTGGCGATGTCCCGCTCGGCCAGCACCTTCGACTCGCCGTAGGGGGTGACCGGGTTGAACCGGGCGCCCTCGTCGAGGAAGCCGTCGCCGTCCGCCGCCCCGTACAGGCTGCAGGAGGAGGAGAACACGAAGCGGGGCACGCCGGCGCGCTTGGCCTCGCGCGCCAGCCGCACCGACGCCAGGTGGTTGACGTCGTAGGTGCACTGGGGGTTCAGGTTGCCGAGCGGGTCGTTGGAGATGGCGGCCAGGTGCGCGACCGCGTCGAAGCCGCGCAGGTCGGCGGCGTCCACGTCGCGCACGTCCATCACCAGGGTGGTCACCGGCTCGGGCTCCTCGCCGAAGTCGCAGCCGGCGAACAGGGCGCTGTCCATGCCAACGACCTCGTGGCCCGCCCGGGCGAGGTGGGGGACGAGCACGGCTCCGATGTAGCCGCCGGATCCGGTCACCAGCACACGCACGTCGCCCTCCCGCTGCTCGGCCGGCCATCCACTATAGGGCCAGGGGTCGGCGGGGGAAGGTGCACGGCAGCGTAGGCGGCTTGCGACGGATGCAGGATCTTCCCTGCGCAGCGGGCGGCTACTGTCAGCTGATGCAGATGACCAGGTTTGCGGGGGGATCACCCATGACCAGCAGCCAGCCCGACCCGATGCCCATGTGGCTTCCGCACCTCGGCCCGGAGGTGATCCAGGCCGCCACCGAGGCGCTCCAGGTCGGCTACCTGGGACTGGGCAGCAAGACCAAGGAGTTCGAGGAGGCGCTGGCCCGCTACCTGGAGCTGGACGCCGGCCGGGTGCTGATGAGCACCAACAGCTGCACCGCGGCGCTCAACTGCGCCTGCCTGCTGGCCGGGGCCGGGCCCGGCACCGAGGTGATCGCCCCGTCGTTCACCTACGTGGCCGCGCACCAGGCGATCACCGCCACCGGCGCCGAGGTGGTGTTCTGCGACATCGAGGAGCCGACCCTCACCGTCAACCCGGACGCGCTGCGGGAGCTGGTCACCGAGCGCACCAGGGCGATCATGGTGTGCCACTTCGCCGGCCTGGTCGGCCGCCTCGACGAGGTCTACGAGGTCGCCGCCGAGTTCGGGCTGCGGGTGATCGAGGACGCGGCCCACGCCATCGGCACCCGCCACGGCGGCGCCATGGTCGGCGCCAGCGGCGACCTGGTCTGCTTCAGCTTCGGCCCGGTCAAGACCATGACGACCCTGGAGGGCGGCGCGATCATCACGCCCCGCCCCGAGGAGCTGGAGGTCCTGCACCAGTACCGGATGCTCGGGGTCGACCGCGAGACGCAGGCTCGCTACCAGAACCGGCGGGCCTGGGAGTACGACGTGCTGCGGCCCGGGTTCCGCTACCACCTGGGCACGATCCCCGCGTCGATCGGCCTGGCGCAGCTCGCCCGGCTGGACGAGTTCGTGACCAACCGCCAGCACTACTGCCGCGGCTACAACGAGCGCCTGGCCGGCATCCCCGAGGTGACCGTCCCCGACTCCGACTACAAGGACGTCGGGCCGTTCATCTACTTCATCCGGGTGCCCGCCGAGGCCCGCCAGGACCTGATCGAGTTCCTCAAGGAGCGGGGCGTCCCCACCGGCATCCACTTCCTCGGCGCGCACGAGTTCAGCTTCTACCGCGGCGCCCGCCGCGGCGACCTGTCGGTCACCGACCGGGTCACCCGCCAGGAGCTGACCCTGCCGCTGTGGTCGTACATGCAGGAGAAGGACCTGGACCGGGTCGCCGACGGGATCGCCGCGTTCTTCTCGTAGGCCGTCCGGGGGAGCCGGCGTACGGCGAATGAAGCTGCAAGAGCCGGGCATGCCAGCACGATGCTGACGCGGTCGAGGTGGGCGAGGAGTCAGTTGAGAAGGAGGGGGTGCCCACCATGTCACGCGACGATCTCAGTCCCCGGCCGGTATGGATCCCTGGGCACGCTAGACGCCACCACCGGGCTGGCGAGCTCAACACCCGCTGGGTGCCCGCCTGCCAGTGCGGCTGGGCGTTCTACTCCAGCGTGCGCAGCCTGCGCATCGCCGACCGCACCCACGGCTTCCACCTGGACCGCGTCCACGCCGCCATGACGACGACCACAGCAGCCTCACAAGGGAATCCTGGCGCGTGAGGGTCCAGAGCGGCCGCATCTCTGGGCACTGGTGGTGATCCCGACCTACTAACGAAGCTGGGTCGATCGAGGAGATTGACCCGGCGGGCGTTGGCCGCCGACCGGCGGTCCACCTGCCGGTCGTCGATGACTCCAGTCTGGACGGGACCGCCAAGCTGATCGCCGAGCGGGGCGGTCGGCGAGTCCCGCATCCACCTGCTGGAACGGCCTGCAAGCGGGGCGGCCAGCGGGCCGGCCGGCGCCGACAAGTTCGGCGAGGTCGTGGGCGAACAGCAGCACGAAAGGAGGGGATACCGAGCGGTTGGTGGGTTGCTTCTGCGGCTGATGGTAACGGTCAGCGACGCTCATTCCGACTTGTCGCTGTCGTCGGATACGATTAGAACATGCGTTCGCTTGCCGCCCCGTTCGTGGTCGCCCAACCGTCGGGTGCTCGCATCCGCACGCGGCTGCGGCTGTCAGCGTGGGACGAGCAGGTGGTACGAGCGGTTGGCGAGCACCTGGGCCGGCTGGCCAGCGCCGATGTCGCCGACTGCTGCCGGCCCGGCGGTGTCGAGGAGCGGCGGGCCGATCGCAAGCGGGCGCTCACCGCTGCCTCCTCCAGTCGGTGGGCCGGGGCGATCACCCGCAGTTCCAACGACCAATGGCAGCGAGCCCATGCCAACCTGCTGGACGCCCGGGCAGGGCTGCGCCGTGCGATCCGGCGGTTGCAGGCCCGTCTTGAGGTGACGGTCGGGCGGCGGCAGAGTCGGGTGAGCGGTTACGCCAGCCAAGCCGAGCGGTTCCAGAAGCAGCGCCGCCTGCAACACCTGCAGGCCAGGTTGGCCGAGGTCGATGAGCGGCTGGCGACCGGTCGGGTGTCGCTGTGCCGAGGTGGCCGGCGGCTGGCCAGGCTGCGCCACACTCTGGGCCAGGGCGATGTGCGGGTGGCCGAGGTGGCATGGCGGGCGCGTTGGCAGGCGGCACGGTGGTTCCTGACCGCTGATGGGGAGGCCGCCAAGCAGTGGGGGAACGAGACCATCCGTGTCCACCCGGAGGAAGGCTGGTTGGAGGTGCGGCTGCCGACCCCACTAGCGCACCTGTCCAACACCAGCGGCCGGGCGGCGACCTACCAGCTGACCTGCCCGGTGGTCTTCAACCATCGGGCCGCCGAGTGGGTGGCGCAGGTGGCCACTGGCGCGGTCCGCTACGACTTGTGGTTCGACCCGGTCAGAGCTCGCTGGTACGCCGATGCCAGCTGGCGGCTGCCGTCTTCGCCGGTGCCGTCGCTGGAGCAGCTGCGCCAGCATCCGGCGCTGGGGGTGGATCTGAACGCCTGCCATCTGGACGGCTGGGTGCTTGATCGCTCGGGGAATCCGCTCGGCGTGCCTCACACGATCCCGCTGGACCTGGACCAGCTGCCCGCCTCGACCCGCCGAGGGAGGTTGCGGGCGGCGGTCGCCGCCGTGATCCGGCTGGCAAACGCGAGCGGCTGCCGGTCGATCATCGTCGAGGACCTGGATTTCACCGACGCGCGGCAGACCGGCCGGGAGAGCCTCGGCCGCGGCCGGCGCGGCAAGCGGTTCCGCCGCACTGTCTCGGGGATGCCGACCCGGCAATTCCGCGACCTGCTGGTCGGCATGGCCGCCAACGCCGGGCTGTGGGTGGTGGCGGTCGACCCGGCCTGGACCTCGGTGTGGGGCGGGCGCCACTGGCAGGCCCCCCTCGCCAGGGAACGCAAGAGGTGGGTCACGGTGTCGCGGCACCATGCGGCGGCGGTGGTGATCGCACGGCGCGGCCTTGGGCTTGGCGCCCGGCGGCGGCCAGGTGTGCCCCAACCCCACCGGAGGATGGGCAAGGGAGAGCTGCCGGCCAGGCCGGGAAGCCGGGTCCTCGGCCGTGAGGGACTCGGGCCGCCGGAAGGCCAGCGGGCAGCGGCAGCGCCGCGTAGGACCCGCCCGGCTGAGCGGAGCAAGCTCGGAGACCAGGTGGCACAGGACCGTCCGGTGCCACCCATCAGCGCCGACAGACGCTGACGCTTCAGGAACGGTGCCCACCCATGACAGACCCAAACTCCGGCGCGCGGCCTGCCTGGATCCCGGGGCACGCGCGCCGCCACCGGCGCGCCGGCGAACTCGACACCGGCTGGATGCCCGCCTGCCCGTGCGGCTGGGCGTTCAACTCGAGCATCGGCAGCCTCCGCGTCGCCGACCGCACCCACGGCTTCCAACTGGACCGCGTCCACGCCGCCCTGGTCGCCGCTACCGCCGGCCGGTCCTCCTGAGCCTTCCTTGTGCCGGCGCCGGCCGCCGGCTGGCCCTGAGACGCTGTTACGAACGGTCACCCGGGCCGGATGCGCGACGCGACCTGATCGGGACTCGCCGGCGACAGCCCGGCTAGGCTTGCCCCATGCCCGCAGCCTTCTACCTGCCCGACGGCCCGGACCGGTTCCTGGCCACCGAGCTGACCAGGGGGCCGTGGGACCCGCGGGCCCAGCACGCCGGCCCGCCGGCGGCGCTGCTGGGCCGGGCCGTCGAGCGGCTGGGGGACCGGGTCGACCTCCAGGTCGCCAGGGTCACCTTCGAGATCGCCCGGCCGGTGCCCATCGGCGTGCTGCAGGTGGCGGCGCGGCGGCTGCGGGAGGGGCGCCGCGCCGACCTGGTCGAGGCGACCCTGACCGTCGAGGGCGTGGAGGTCATGCGGGCCACCGCGCTGCGGATCCGCGGCGCCGAGCTGCCGCTGCCGCCCGGGCCCGGCCTGGGCGAGGCCGCCCGCCTTGAAGGGCCCGACCAGGGCCGGCCGGCGCCGTTCTTCCCCACCGGCCAGCAGGTCGGCTACCACACGGCCATGGAGTGGCGGTTCGTGGCCGGCTCGTTCCTGGAGCCGGGGCCGGCCACCGCCTGGCTGCGGATGCGCCAGCCGCTGCTGCCCGGCGAGGCGCCGTCGCCGCTGGTGCGGGTGCTGGCCGCCGCCGACTCCGGCAACGGCGTGAGCGCCGCCCTGGACTGGCGGCGCTGGGTGTTCGTCAACGCCGACCTCACCGTCTACCTGGTCCGCCCCCCGGTGGGCGAGTGGATCGCGCTGGAGGCGGCCACCACCGTGGCCGACGGGGTCGGGCTGGCCACCAGCGTCCTCCACGACCAGCAGGGCCCGGTGGGTCGCGCCCTCCAAGCCCTGTTCGTCGACCGGCGACGCGAGCCATAGCAAGGCGCGGTTCCGCGAAGCCGAGTGGAAGCTAGGGATCGTCCCGAGCCAGGCGCGACCAGGCGCGCAGGCCGGCGCGGGTGACCAGCTCGGCGGCCAGGGGCCGGCTGGCGCCGACCAGCTCGGCCAGGTCGTGGTCGAGCAGGCGCCCGCCGGCCACCAGCCGCCGGCCGTCCACCCACACGTCGGCGACGTCGGCGGCGGAGGCGCAGTAGACCACCTGTTGGTGCGGGTCGTGGACCACTGCCAGGCCGGGGCCGCCGCCGTGCAGGCGGACCAGGTCGGCGCGCTTGCCCGGCTCCAGCGAGCCGACCAGGGCGTCGAGGCCGAGGCAGCGGGCGCCCTCGATAGTGGCCATCGCCAGCGCGTCGCCGGCCAGCAGGGCGCGCGGGTCCAGCCTGGCGACCTTCTGCAGCAGCGCGGCCGCCTTGGGCACCTCCAGCATGTCCTGGCTGTCGTTGGAGGCGGCCCCGTCGGTGCCGAGCCCGACCGGGACGCCGGCGGCGCGCAGGGCGGGCAGCGGGCACACCCCCGACGCCAGGATCATGTTGGCGACCGGGTTGTGGACGGCGGCCACGCCGGCGGCCGCCAGCAGCCCGACCTCCGCCTGGTCCACCCACACGCAGTGGGCGGCCAGCAGCGGCGCCTCCAGCAGCCCGACCGCGCGGGCGTGCTCGACGCTGCTGTGGCCCCAGCGCAGGCGGGCGTGCACGACCTCCTCGCGGACCTCGGCCAGGTGGGTGTGGACCGCCCAGCCGCGCTCGCCGGCGGCCCGCGCCGACGCCTCCAGCAGCTCGTCGCTCTGGCCGAGGAGGGTGCCGACCCCCAGCCGGAAGGAGACCAGCCCGGTCTTGGCGCAGCGTTCCGCGAGCGCCTCGTGCTCCTCCATGAACGCCGCCACCGGGTGCGGGTCGAAGCTGTCCTCGGCCCCGAACGACGCCACCCCGCGCAGCCCCATCGCCTCCATGCCGTCGACCGCGCCGAGGCTGGCCAGCGAGCCCATGTTGGTGTGGCAGAACATGTCGCTGACGGTGGTGGCGCCCGACAGCAGCAGCTCCGCGCCCTTGAGCATGGCGCCGACCCGGCCCATCTCCCTGGTCAGGTGGCGGCCGGCCGGGGTGACGATGCGGCTGCCCCACTCGAACAGCGTCAGCTCCTCGCCCATCCCGGGGATCAGCGCCTCCGACAGGTGGGTGTGGCAGTTCACCAGCCCCGGCAGGACGATCCCGGAGCGGTCGCCGACGGTCTCGGCGCCGGGGAAGCGGGCGGCCAGCTCGTGGTGGGGGCCGACCGCCAGGATGGCGCCGTCGGCGAAGGCGACCGCCCCGTCGGCCAGGTCGCCGGCCGGGCCCATGGTGAGCACGTGCCCACCCCGCACCAGCGTGACCTGGTTCACGGTAGCCATCTACGGATGTCGCTCTTGCGCCGGTACGCGCTTCCGGAGGATCACGGACGGATCCTATTCCAGGAGCCGAACGCGCGAACGCCGTGCGGCCCGGATCTCAAGCCTGCGGCCGCGGCGTCGATAGGGCTGGTATGGCAGACGTCCCGGCAGCACCGATCAAGGCGGTGGCCGATGAGGTGCGGCCGTCCACGAAGCCAACCCCACGTGCCGCCTACGCCTACCTGGCGGTCGGGGCTGCAGCGGTGGCGGGCTATTTCCTGATTCCAGGTGATGGGTCGTTTGGAACCCGGGTCGTGAAGGTCGCGGCCTACTGCGCGGTCAGCCTGTCGTCGGCGGTGGCGCTCATCGTGGGGGTAGCTTGGCGCCGACCCCGGCAGACAGCACCGTGGTGGCTGCTGGCGGCAAGCCAACTCATTTATGCGTCGGCGGACGTGACGTTCTTCGTGCGGCAGGAACTGCTGGGGCTGACGGCCTTTCCCTCGATCTCAGAAGTGCTCTACCTGGCCCATTACCCGCCCCTCCTGCTCGGCCTGGCCTTGTTCATCCGCCGGCGCACGCCCGGGCGCGACGCCGCTGCGCTCGTGGACGGTGCGATCCTGGCGGTCGGCGCGGCGATCCTGTCCTGGATCTACCTCCTGGGCCCACTGGTGCATGCCGCCGATACGCCGGCCATCGTCCGGATGGCGTCGCTCTCGTTCCCGGTGATGGACCTGGCGGTGCTCACCGTTGCCTTGCGGCTGATCATCGGCGTCGGCGTTCGTACCCGGGCGTACTGGATCCTCGTGGCGGCGCTGCTGAGCGTGCTCGCGGCCGACACCCTCTACGGCCTGCTGCAGCTTGCCGGCAGCTACAGCCCCGGAGCACTGGTGGAGGCCTTGTGGCTCGGTTACTTCCTGCTGTTGGGCGCCGCTGCCCTCCACCCGTCGATGCGGCGGATCACGGATCCCTCGCCGATCGCGGAGCAGACCCTGTCCGGCGTTCGTATGACCCTGCTCGCCCTGGCCTCCTTGTCAGCTCCCGCCGCCCTCATCATCCAGCAGTTGCGCGGGGCGCCGCTGGATATCCCCATCCTGGCCGGTGGTGCCGCCGTGTTGTTCGGGCTGGTGCTTGGCCGGATGGCGGGGTTGGTCGCCGTGCAGCGCAACGCGGCGGTGACCGACGGACTGACCAAGCTCCACAACCGCCGCTTCCTGGAGGAGCAGCTGCGGCTCGACGCCGACCGCGCCCGACGCAACCAGCATCAGCTGAGCCTGGTGCTGCTGGACATCGACCATTTCAAGGCGATCAACGACACCCATGGCCATCCCGGCGGGGACCGGATCCTCTGCCAGGTCGCCGAACGCCTGCAGCAGGTGGTCCGTCCCGGCGACGTCGTGGCCCGCTACGGCGGCGAGGAATTCGCAATCCTGGTACCCGGGGTGGGCGGTGTGCAGCTGACCGAGTTGGCGGAGCGCCTGCGGCAAGCCATCGCGGGGCTCCCCATGCGACCCACCCAGTCCGCGTGGGTTGGCATCACCGTGTCGGTCGGCGCCGCCAGCCTTCCCGGTCACGCCGGCAGCGTCGCGGAGCTGGTCACCTTCGCCGACAACGCCCTGTACGCCGCCAAGCACGCCGGCAGGAACACCAGCGTCATCGGCAGGCCCGACGGCGACAGCACCGCCGCGGCCCGCACCATCCAGGCCACCAGCGCGACCAGATTCCTGCAAGGCCTG
>DASQWY010000487.1:0-5319 GCA_035640005.1 Actinomycetes bacterium | reverse complement strand
GATGGGGCAGTATTGGGGCATGCGGATCGTGTCGCTGCTGCCGTCGGCCACCGAGATCGTCTACGCCCTCGGGCTGGCCGAGCACCTGGTCGGGGTCACCGACGAATGCGACTGGCCACCCCAGGCCCGCACCGTGCGGGTCGTGTCGCGCTCGGCGCTGCCGGCGGCCGCCGACCCGGCCGAGGTCGACCGGCTGGTCAGCGCCAGCATCGGCGGCGGCCAGCCGATCTACCGGCTGGACACCGACGCCGTCCGCGAGCTGCGGCCCGACCTGGTGCTGTCGCAGGACCTGTGCGCGGTCTGCGCGGTCCCCTCCGGGCACGTCACCCAGGCCCTGGACGTCCTGGGCTGCCGGGCCGCGGTCATCTCCCTGGACCCCAGCTCCCTGGACGAGGTCCTGGACGGGTTGCTGCAGGTCGGCAAGGCCGCCGGCGCCGAGCAGCGGGCCGAGGAGG
Organism: Actinomycetes bacterium; assembly: GCA_035640005.1. GTDB lineage: Bacteria > Actinomycetota > CALGFH01 > CALGFH01 > CALGFH01 > DASQWY01. The sequence continues at coordinate 4,864 of DASQWY010000487.1, read as the reverse complement.
TCGTCGGCGGGCTACGCGAGCGGCTCACCGGCGTCCAGGCCGCCGTGGAGGCGCTGGAGCGGCCCCGGGTGTTCGCCCTGGAGTGGGGCGATCCGCCGTTCAACGGCGGCCACTGGGTGCCGGAGATGCTGCAGCTCGCCGGCGCCGAAGCCGTACTCGCCTGTCCGGGTGCCCCGTCGGTGCGGGTGAGCTGGGCGCAGATCGCCGCCGCGGCGCCGCAGGTGGTGGTGTTCATGCCCTGCGGCTACGACCTCCGAGCAGCCGCCGAGGAGGCGAGGCGGACCTTGCTGCAGCGACCCGAGCTGGCCTGCGCCGAGGCGATCATTGCCGTCGACGCCAGCGCCTACTGCTCCCGCCCGGGTCCCCGCCTGGTCGACGGCGTCGAGATCCTGGCCGCGGCGCTCCACCCAGAACGGCTCCCACCACCACCGGCGGGCACCGCCGTGCGGCTCGCGCCAAGACGGTACCGGTGAACCCTTGCTGGGGTCTCCCGTCCCGTCTTTGGACCGTCACCAGGACCTCCGATGTGGTCGTCGGCGGAGCGGGGCCCGTAGATCGTCACCCGCGAAGATGGCCGCCCATAGCGGCCCAATTGGAGCAAGGCATCCCGTCGGCCATCCAACGGCTAGCCAGTCAACGTCACTTGCTGGCGCCAGCCCGCGAGTGGAGTCCTGATGCGAACCTCACTCCCGTCCTCACAAACATCCTCAACGGGCTCGCGGCCGCTCACCCAGCAGTTCACATGCCCTGCTCGCCAGGGGAGTCTCACGCCCGTTACTCTCAGCCGTTTCTTGGCAGCTGCAACAGCTCGACCTCGCGGTCCACCTCGTGCCGCCCACCGATCCGATTAGACTCCCGGCATGCCCAAGGAGCGGGTCCAGCGCCTGGGCGTCGGGCTGGTCGTGGTCCTGCTGGTCGCGTCGGCCCTTGGCCACCTGCTGGTTCCCTCGGCGATGCTGGGTATCGTCGGCATTGACAGCAACCCGCAGGTGACCTTCCTGGTCCGGACCCTCGCCGCCGCCCGGTTGGCGCTTTCGCCAGGCGCCTGGGCGGCGCGGCACCGGGACGGCACGTCGGGGCAGCGCAGCGTCCTGATCGGGCTCGCGGGCTACATGTTCGCCAGTCCACTGGTTGACCTGTACGGGTCCATCAACCAGGTCGTGGGCGTTGCTTCGGTGCCAAGCATCGCCCTTCGGGTGATCCTCGGCGCGGTGCTCGCCTGGCTGATCCCGGCACCAACGGCCTGCAAGCCTAAGCGACGCTTCTGGCCCTCCGCAGGACCGCCGATGGCGAGGCTACGCCACCCGCGATCGGAACCGATCGGGTCATGGGTGTGGCCACAACCAGGCCGGCGCAGCCGGTGAGGTGGCCGGCCGCGAACTCCTGGGGCCGCTGTCACCTGCTCGCGGTAGCGTGCGGCAACGATGAACCGCACCGACCGCCTGTACGCCCTGGTGGAGGAGCTGCGCGCGAGCGCGCCTCGGGCGCGCAGCGCCCAGCGCCTGGCAGAGCTGTTCGAGGTCGCCGTCCGCACCATCCAGCGCGACATCCTGGCCCTGCAGGAGGCGGGCGTGCCGGTCTGGGCCACCCCCGGCCCGGGCGGCGGCTACACGATCGACCCTGGCCATACCCTGCCGCCGTTGAACTTCACCGCCAGCGAGGCGGCCGCGATCGCGCTGGCGATGGCCCGCAGCGGTCCCATGCCCTTCGACGGCGCCGCCCGCACCGCCCTGCACAAGGTGCTCGCCGCGATGTCGGCGACTGGTCGTCGCGGCGCGGATGACTTGCTGGCCCGCATCCACCTGCTGCACGCCAAGCGGGAGCTCGCGGCCGGCCCGGTCGCTCGTGCCGTGGAGCAGGCCGTGGTGGAGCGACGGGTGCTCTGCCTGGACTACCGCGACAAGCACGGCCAGCCGACCAGGGCGCGCCGGGTCGAGCCGCTGGGCTTTGTTGGCGCCGAGCGCGACTGGTACCTGGTGGGCTGGTGTCGCCTGCGCGACGCCGTCCGCGTGTTTCGCCTGGACCGGATCAGCATGATCGAGGTCACCGCGGAGCGGTCGCCGGAGCGTCCGCCGGTGGCGCTGGATGACGGCTGCCCGGCCCAGCGGTCCTGGCACCCCGCGATCGTGGCCTGACCTACCAGGATCTGGGATCCGGGCGGGCGTGGGCGCCCTCCCCGGCAGCGGCGACCGCCGGGGCTGGGCCACTCGGGGCTGCGCGCCGCTCCCGCTGGCGCGCAGCCCCAAGGCGCTCAGGACTGCTCGAGCAGCCCGATCCGGTGGCCCTCGGGATCCAGCAGCATGGCCACCCTGGCGTTCTCCGAGATCGGCGTGGGGGGCTGCACCACCGTGCCGCCCAGCCGCTGGGCCCGCTCCAGGTAGCCCTCCAGCCCCCGGACGCCCGCGTAGAACGACACGTACTCGCCCACCTGGTCGCCGGGTGCGTAGATGCCGCCCGGGATGCCGCCCTCGGCGCCGGTGTCGACCATGCCGTAGTGCTGGGGGTTGTCGGCGTCGACCTTCCAGCCGAGCAGGTCGCCGTAGAAGCGGGTGAGGGCGTCGAGGTCACGCCCGGCGATCTCGAACCACACCACTGGTGCCGCCATCGGTACCTCCTTGTCGATGTGCTGACGTGTCCAGCGTCGCCGCTCGCGGCGACAGCGTCCCGTCAGGGTTTGCCACGCAAGGTCAGGCATCCCGGCCGCATCCGGGGGGAACCTGAGCGATCACCGAACCCCAGCGGCGTGGGAGGGATCTGGGAGGCGTCCTCGGCGACGGTGGTATCGCGGATGCGGTGGAACGCCTGGCGCTGTTGCATGTGCTGCGAGGCCGGAGCCACCAGACGGTCGCCATGAGAACTCGCCGCCCGCCCGCTCCCATCCCACGGTCTACTTTCGCCGGCTTCCGGCTTCCCACCTGAGGTGATCGTGCTGGCGGTCCGCTGGTACCTGCGCTTCGGCCTGTCCGACCGCGACGTCGAGGAACTCCTCGCCGAGCGCGGTGTCCAGGTCGACCACGTCAGCGTCTACCGGTCAGTGCAGCGGTTCACGCCGCTGCTGGCTGAGGCTGCCCGGTCCTGCCGGCATCGGGTTGGGATCGTTGGCAGGTCGACGAGACCTATGGGAAGGTCGCCGGCCGCTGGCGCTACGTCTACCGGGCCGTCGATCAGCACGGGCAGGTCGTCGACGTATTCGTGTCGCCACGGCGCGACCTGCGGGCGGCCCGCCGGTTCTTCGAGCAAGCCACCTGCACGACCAGGGTCACGCCTTTAGGGGTCATGACCGACCTGGCGCCGACGTATCGGGTGGTGCTGGCGGAGCTGCTGCCAGCGGCGTGGCATCGGACGGATCGGTATGCCAACAACCGCGTCGAAGCCGACCACGGCCGGCTGAAGCGCGGCTGCGACCGGTGCGCGGGCTCAGTCAGGACCGCAGCGCCAGGGTCGTGGTCGCCGGGCACGCCTTCGTCCAGAACCTACGGCGAGGGCACTACGAACTCGCCGTGGGGGCGCGGGTGAACCTGCGGTTGGCGGTCGCATTCGACAGGCTCGCCTTGGCGATCTGACGCCAGGCCGCTGCCGCGACTTCAGCATGCCACCGACCGACCAGATGCAACAGTGCCAGCCCAACTCTACGTCAGAGCCGCGCGGGCATATTCATCCAGCAAGGCCGCGGAACCAGGTGGGCACTGGCAGCACCTTCTTGATCGGCGCGTGCCGGGCAGCCGGTAACTGCCCAGACGGGATCACGGTCAACCGGACCTCGATGCGCGGCGCGTCGGTGAGGCTGTCGGCCAGCAGCCGGGCCCACCCTCCGGGTCGGCGGGGAGGCTAGGCTCTACGAGCCGCGCGCAGCATGACTCGGAGGAGGTCGGTCCTTGTGGTGTCGGCATTCATCCTCATCCAGACCGAGGTCGGCAAGGCGGGCCAGGTCGCCAGGGAGATCATCGGCATCAAGGGCATCCAGCAAGCCGAGCCCGTCACCGGCCCCTACGACGTGATCGTTCGCGCCGAGGCGCGCAACATTGACGAGCTGGGCAAGCTGGTGGTCGCGCGGGTGCAGGCGGTCGAGGGCATCACCCGGACGCTCAGCTGCCCGGTGGTGCACCTGTAATTAGGTCCGGACTGCCGGCCGGCTCCCACCCGCCGCCGCGCCCCCACTCGCATCGGTGGCCCCCTGGGCCAGCCCAGCACACCGGGCGGACATGGCTGCTCGGAGAAGCCGGAGTGGGGCGGCGAGGATGTGGTCGACCAGCTCGGCGTCGGCGAGCTGCGGGTTGGGGTCGCCACGACCAAGCGCCGCAGCGACCTGCTCGCCCGCCCCAGCGCTCACGCCGGCCCGTCACCTGCCACACCCATCGCTCCGGGGGAATGGCCAGGCAGGTCGCCTCCACCAGCCACCGGCGGTGCACCACCGCGTGGAGCGGGGTCGCCTCGGGAGGAAAGGAGCCGCGCGAGCGGCGGCGGATGCGCCAGCTGCGCGCGGTGGGGCTGATCACGGTGGGACCGCCCATCTGGCCACCTCACTGCTGTGACCGTGCCGCTTGCAACCCCCATTCTCCATCCGGGACGCCCGTCGCGGGGTCCTGTGAGGCGCCCATCCCCTGTCCGCGGGTGGCCTTGGAGCAGGTCGGCGACGTAGCGGACCAGCTGCCAGTCGTCGGGCAGGCTGCCGGGGGCGACCAACGAGCGCTGCTGGGTCACGTGGCTGAACAGGTGGACCAGCGTGAGGCGCGCGCCTGAGGGGTCGTGGGCGCGGGCGGCGGCCACCAGCAGCGCCGACTCGGTCCACGGGGCGGCCGGGTCGTCGGTGGAGTGCAACGCCAGCAGCGGCGCGCGAAGGCCCTGGAGGCGGAAGGCAGGGGAG
>DASQWY010000486.1:0-2399 GCA_035640005.1 Actinomycetes bacterium | reverse complement strand
GGTGCGGCTGCCCGAGGCCGCGGTGCCCGCCGACTCGATCCCGGCCGGCCGCGCCGTCGGCCCGCTGGCGCTGGCGGCGGCCTGCGCGCCGTGGACGGTGGTGGCGGCCGGCACCGCGACAGGTGGCCGCCGGGGTCGGCGCGGTCGCCCTCGCCCTGCTGTCGGGCGCGCTCGGCACGCGGCCGGCCGCCCCGGCGCCGGCGGGCGCCGGGCAACCGGCCGGCACGGTGGTGCTCGCGCTCACCCGCGACCTCCCCGCCGGGGCCGTCCCGGGCCCGGCCGACCTGCGGCGGGTGCGGCTGCCCGAGGCCGCGGTGCCCGCCGACTCGATCCCGGCCGGCCGCGCCGTCGGCCCGCTGGCGCTGGCGGTGCGCCGCGGGGACGTGCTGACCCGCCGGCAGCTCGGCGACGGCTGGGCGCCGGCGGCGGGGCTGCGGGCCTTCGCGCTACCGGTCGGGGACGGGGTCGAGGCCGGCCCGCTCGGCCCCGGCGACCACGTGGACGTGCTGGCCGCGGCCAGGGGCTCGGCCACCACCGTCGTGCGGGCCGCCCCGGTGCTGCGGGTCGTGCCGGCGCAGGACGGCCGGGCGGGCCAGGTGGTGCTCGGCGTCGACGCCGGCCAGGCCGAGGTGCTGGCCGCCGCCCGGGCGGCCGGCCCGCTCACCCTCGTCCAGGCCCCACCCTGATCGAACCGCCGAGGGCTGCGATACTTCCCGGGTCCACCGTTCCGGATCGAAGGAAAGGCCAGCAGGCTCGTGCTCCGCGCCATCGTGCTCGGGATCGTCCAGGGGCTCACCGAGTTCCTGCCGATCTCCTCGTCCGCCCACCTGTCGATCGTCCCCAAGCTGCTCGGCTGGGACACGCCGAAGCTGGCCTTCGAGGTGCTGCTGCACTTCGGGACCCTGGCGGCCGTGGTCGTCTACTTCGCCCGCGACCTGTGGGCCTTCGTGCTCTGCCTGGTCGTGCCCGGGCGGCTCGGTCCCGCCCAGACGAGCCTGCGGCGGCGGATGCTCGGCCTGCTGGTGCTCGCCTCGGTGCCCGCGGCGCTGGTCGGCTTCCTGCTGCAGGACTGGGCCGACGCGCAGGCCAGCCGGCCGCTGCGGGCCGCGGTCTGGCTGGTGGCCACCACCGCCATCCTGATGGGCGCCGAGCTGTACGACCGGCGCCGCACCGCCGCCGCGGTCCCCGCCGCCGCCGCGCCCGCGGACCAGGCTCCCGGCACCCCGGCCGCCGACCCGGCACCCGACGTCCAACAGGCCCCGACCCGGGTGGCGGCGACCCGGGTGGAGCGGCACGCACGACGGGCCGGCGGCCCGCCCGCCGACGCCGAGGAGGAGCTGGAGCGGCTCCCGGTCGCCAAGGCGGCCGGGATCGGCGTGGCGCAGGCGCTGGCGCTGGTGCCCGGCACCAGCCGCTCGGGCGTGACCATCTCGGCCGGCCTGTTCGAGGGGGTGTCGCGCGAGGCGGCCGCCCGCTTCTCCTTCCTGCTGTCGATCCCGGCCATCCTCGGCGCCGGCATCCTCAAGCTCGGCGACCTGTCGGCGGCGGGCGAGTCCACCCCCGAGCTGCTGGCGGGCTTCCTGGCGGCGGCGGTTTCCGGCTTCCTGGCGGTGTCGTTCCTGCTGCGGCTGCTGCGCACCCACACGCTGTGGCCGTTCATCTGGTACCGGCTGGCCGCCGGCGGGCTGTTCGTGCTGCTGCTGGCGACCGTCCGCGGCTGAGCTGCGCCCGCGGGCGCCCTCCTGGGCGAGCACCCTGGCCAGCCCGACCGGGCCCACCTCGGCGGCGCCGGCGTTGGACCGTCCACCGTGGGGCGGGTCCAGGCGCAGCCAGTCCGCCGCACCTGGACCGAGGACATGCGAACCTCCACGACAGCGGCGCCTGAGGCGCGACCAGCCGGAGGCCGCTACCGGTGCGGCACACCATCGACAATACCCACGCGCCCGAGCGCCGCGGCGTCGGGCGGGAGCGACCGGGTGAAGGAGGACGCATGGGGCCGCTTGCTGGCGTGCGGGTGGTGGAGGTGGCCGGGATCGGGCCGGGGCCGTTCTGCGCGATGGTCCTTGCCGACCTCGGCGCGGACGTGGTCCGGGTCGACCGGCCCGGGGCCGCCCTCGGGCCGCTGCCGGCGCTGCTGCTCCGCGGCCGGCGCTCGGTGGTGGTCGACCTCAAGCACCCGGAGGGCGCTGGGGTCGTCCTCGACCTGGTCGCCTCGGCCGACGCGCTGCTGGAGGGGTTCCGGCCCGGGGTGGCCGAGCGGCTCGGGATCGGCCCGGACGCCTGCCTGGCCCGCAACCCCAGGCTGGTGTACGGCCGGGTCACCGGCTGGGGCCAGCAGGGCCCGTGGCGGCAGGCGGCCGGCCACGACATCGACTACATCGCCCTCGCCGGCGCGCTCC
>DASQWY010000485.1:0-8348 GCA_035640005.1 Actinomycetes bacterium | reverse complement strand
ATCCAGTCGTAGGTGATCTGGCTGCGGTGCACGTCAAGCCCTCCTATGATTGCCATCGGGACCTCCTTCGAGCTCCGCCAACAGGCCTTCAGCACGCTTCATCGTGCTTGAGCCGGAGGGGGTCCCTGCACATGTCATCTTTCGGGTCGGCACGGCCCGCATGGTGGCGGCCCAGCCGCCCCGTCCGCGTCGGCCCACGGGCTGGATTTCGGCGTCGTCCCACGGTCGCGCCGCGACCGCCAGGCCGGCGGCGCGTCCGCCCGTGGGTGGAGGCCGACGCGTCCGTCCCGGGGCGGACGCGGCCGCGCCGGCCGCGGGCTACCGTTGAGGGCGTGAACCAGCAGCTTCGCCCCCCGCTTACGGCCCGGCTGCGCCAGGGGCACTGGGTCGCCCTGGACGGCGTGCTCGCCGGCCTGTACGCGGCCGTGCTGGTCGCCGGCGCCTCGGGCGGGCCGCCGACCGTCCAGCCGCGCGGCGTCTCCGACGATGTCGGCCATGCGCTGGCGCTGGCCACGGTCCTGGCGGTGGCCGCCAGGCGGCGCTGGCCGCTGGCGGTGATGGCGGCGGTGCAGGCGGGGGCGTGCGCCACGGCCGTGCTCGGCGTGGGCCTGACCGGCTTCCTGCCGGCCGCCTACGCGCTGTACCTGGTGCCGTTGCGGCTGCCCGGCCGGCGGGCGGGCGCGGTCCTCGCCGCCGTGCTGGCCACCACCTACGCGGCGGTCGCCCTGGCGCCGCCGCCGTGGGGCCGCGGCGGGCTCGGGGCGGCCGCCGGCCGCGCGCTGCCGTTCCTGGCGATCCAGGCGGCCGCCTGGGCGGTCGGCTTCGCCGTCCGCCAGCAGCGCGCCTACGCCGCCGGCCTGCGCGACCAGGCCGAGCAGCGGGCGCGGGCGCGGGTGGCCGAGGAGCGGCTGCGGATCGCCCGCGAGCTGCACGACGTGGTCGCGCACAGCATGAGCCTGATCGCCGTGCAGGCCGCGGTCGCCAACTACGTTGTCAGTGAGCACCCGGAGGAGGCGGCGCGGGTGCTGTCCTCCATCGAGGAGACCAGCCGCGCCGCGCTCGGCGAGACCCGCAGGCTGCTCGGGCTGCTGCGCGACGAGGACGGCGCCCGGCTGGCGCCGGAGCTGGCGCCCGCCCCCGGCCTCGGCGACCTGGAGAAGCTGGTCGCGCGGACCGCGGAGGCCGGCGTCCGCGTCGACCTGGAGGTGCGCGGGCGCCGCCGGGACGCCCCGGCCGGGGTCGGCCTGGCGGCCTACCGGATCGTGCAGGAGGCGCTCACCAACGTCGTCAAGCACGCCGGCGCGGCCGGCGCGGGGGTGGTGGTCGCCTACGAGGACGACGCGCTCGCCATCGAGGTCACCGACGACGGCCGCGGCGGGCTGCCCGGCCCGCCCGGGCACGGCATCGTCGGCATGCGCGAGCGGGTCGGGCTGTACGGCGGCGACCTCGACGCCGGCCCGCTGCCGGGCGGCGGCTTCCGCGTGGCGGCGCGGCTGCCCTGGGAGGCGGCGGGGTGACCGTGCGCGTGGTGGTCGCCGACGACCAGGCCCTGCTGCGTGGCAGCTTCCGCGTGCTGGTCGACACCGCCCCCGGCCTGGCGGCGGTCGGCGAGGCCGCCACCGGCGTGGAGGCGGTGGAGCTGGCCGAGCGGGAGCGGCCCGACGTGGTCCTCATGGACGTGCGCATGCCCGAGATGGACGGCATCCAGGCCACCAGGCGGATCACCGCCTCGCCGCTGGCGACCGGCGTGCGCGTGCTGATCCTCACCACCTTCGACCTGGACGAGTACGTGTACGCGGCCTTGCGCGCCGGGGCCAGCGGCTTCCTGCTCAAGGACACCCCGCCCGCCGACCTGCTGGCCGCGGTCCGGGTGGTGGCGGCCGGCGACGCGCTGCTCGCGCCCGCGATCACCCGGCGGCTGATCGCCGAGTTCGCCCGCCGGCCCGAGCCGGAGCGGCGCCCGATCGCCTCGCTGGACGGCGTCACCGAGCGGGAGCGCGAGGTGCTGGCGCTGGTGGCCCGCGGGCTGTCCAACGCCGAGATCGCCGCCAGCCTGCACGTCAGCCTGGCGACCGCGAAGACCCACGTCAGCCGCCTGCTGACCAAGCTGGCCGCGCGCGACCGGGCGCAGCTGGTGATCGTCGCCTACGAGACCGGCCTGGTCCGCCCGGCCTGACCCCCGGCGGCCCGGCCCCGGGGTGCTTGTGGCAGACCACCGCGAAGTCGACGACCGTCCACAGGAACTCCCCGCGCTCGTCGACCTCGGCCATGCTGGCCAGCCAGCCGTCCGCCTCCTCCGCCGAGACCGCGCCGGTACGGCGCAGCACCGCCGCGACGTGCTGGGCGAACAGCCAGCCGAGCCGGGGAGGCCGCCAGCCGCGGCTCACCACCACGCTGGCGGTCGGCGGGCCGACCGTGAACGGCGAGCGGGCGGCGATGTCGTGCAGCCAGCGGCCGATGGTGCCGTTGACCGCGACCATCCAGTCCTGCTGGGTGTCGCAGTAGGCGTGGACCAGCCGGCGGGTCAGCTCCAGGTCCGGCGCGGTGAACACCATCGTGTCGTAGTCGGGGTGGGACAGCAGCAGCCGCCCGCCCGGCCGCAGCACCCGGTGCACCTCGCGCAGGAAGCGGTCCGGGTCGCGCAGGCACTCCAGCACGTTGTGGCACAGCGCCGCCGCCACCGAGCCGCCGGCCAGCGGCAGCGGCCCGTCCAGGTCGGCGCGGAGCAGGCGCAGCCGCCCGGCGCGGACCTCGGCGGCGAACCGGGCCGCCGCCGCGGCCAGCGGGCCGGCCTCGGCGTCCACCCCGACCACCACGCCGCCGCGTCCCAGCCGGGCGAGCAGCTCGCCGAGGGTGGCGCCGTCGCCGCAGCCGAGGTCGGCAACCACTGGGTCGGCCGGACCGCTGCCGAGCAGCGCCACCAGCCGCCGGTGGCGTTCCACCACCCCCGGGTCCTCGAGCGACTCGTACTGCAGCTCCGAGCTCACCACTCCAGTATGCGTCTTTGGCCGGCATGCCCGGAGGCAGTGGATAATGCCGGCCATGCGGCGTGTGGGCTGGGAGGGATACGTCGGGATCGGGGGGGCGCTGTGCGCGCTCTACTTCCTGGTGCCGGCGACCCCGGCGAAGCTGCTGGTGTGGCCGCTGATCGGCGGGTCGTCGGCGGCCGCGATCGTGGCCGGCGCGCGCCGCCACCGTCCGGCCCGCCCGCTGGCCTGGCACCTGCTCGCCGCCGCGCAGCTCAGCTTCATCACCGGCGACTGGCTGTACGTGGTCCGCGTGCACGTGCTGCGCTCGGGCCAGGTGTTCCCCAGCTTCGTCGACGCCTTCTACCTGGCCTTCTACCCGCTGCTGGTGGCCGGGCTGCTGCTGCTGATCCGCCGGCGCAGCCCCGGCCGCGACCTGCCCAGCCTGATCGACGCGGCCATCGTCACCATCGGGCTCGGGCTGCTGTCCTGGGTGTTCCTGATCAGCCCGCAGCTGTGGGGGGAGGGGTACACCCCGGGGCAGCGGCTGGTGGCCGTCGCCTACCCGCTCGGGGACGTGCTGGTCCTGGCGGTGGCCGTGCGGCTGGCGATCGGCGCCGACCGCCGCCCGCCGGCGTGGTGGCTGCTGACCGGCAGCGTGGTGCCGCTGCTGCTGGGCGACACCGTGTTCGGGCTGCTGCAGCTCGCCGGCACCTGGGGGACATGGCGGCACCAGCAGCCGCTGGACCTGTGCTGGATCCTGTTCTACGTGGGCTTCGGCGCGGCCGCGCTGCACCCGTCGATGCGCGAGCTGTCGGAGCCGGTGCCGGTGGCGGTGCGCCTCTCGCGCGGGCGGCTGCTGCTGCTGGCGGGCAGCTCCCTGCTCGCCCCGGCGGTGCTGGTGGCGCAGGCCGCCCGCGGCCGGCCCGGCACGGTGGCGGTGCTGGCCGCCGGCTCGGCGCTGCTGTTCCTGCTCGCCCTGGTGCGGATGAGCGGGCTGGTCGCCGAGCTCACCCTGCAGCGCGAGCGCAAGCACGTCAGCCTGCGGCTGCTGCGGCTGACCGAGGAGGAGCGGATCCGGCTGGCGGCGGACCTGCACGACGGCCCGGTGCAGCGGCTCAGCGCGCTGCTGTTCAACGTGGCGCGGGTGCGCCTGGACGTGCAGCGCGGCGACCCGGAGCGCGCCGACCTGCTGCTGGTCCAGCTCGAGGAGGACATCGCCGTCGAGATCGACGGCCTGCGGCGGCTGATGTCGCAGCTGCGCCCGCCGGTGCTGGACCACCTGGGCATCGCGCGCGCCCTGCAGAGCCAGGGGCAGGACTTCCAGCAGATCAGCGGGGTGGCCTGCACGGTCGACGCCGAGCTGGCCGGCGAGCTGAGCCGGGAGCGTGAGACGGTGCTGTACCGCGTGCTGCAGGAGGCCCTGGCGAACGTCGCCAAGCACGCCCGCGCCTCCCGGGTCTCGGTGTCGCTGGCGGCCGAGCACGGGCTGGTCCGGCTGCTGGTCCGCGACGACGGGGTCGGCTTCGACCCGGCGGCGGCGAGCGCTTCGGAGCTGGTGCAGCAGGGCCATTTCGGCATCGTCAGCATGCGCGAGCGGGTCGAGATGGTGGGCGGGCGGCTGCTGGTCGACTCCGCCCCCGGCAGGGGCTCGACCGTCGCCGTCGAGCTGGATCCCGATCCGGCGGCTTCTGCGACTCTGAGCTGACATGGGCGAAAGGCCGGATCCCTGATACTCTGATACTTCTGTGGTCAACGGCGACCACGACCGCACCGCGAGCATCAGGTCGAGGAAGTGCCGTGTCGCCACCGTTCCAGAAGCGCTGACCGGGATGGCGACCGGCTGGCTCGAACGGTGGCTGGCGGCCTGCGCCGACCTGGCCGACCTGCACGCCCACAACCCGCTGCTGGACGCGGTCGTCCAGGAGGTCGACGGCCGCCGCATCCGCATCGGCGACCACTGGCTGATCGACTTCTCCTCCTGCAACTACCTCGGGCTGGACCTCGACCAGCAGGTCATCGCCGCGATCCCCGCCTACCTGCGGCGCTGGGGCACCCACCCGAGCTGGTCACGGATGCTCGGCAGCCCGGTCCTGTACGAGCAGATCGAGACCCGGCTCACCGAGCTGCTCGGCGCCCCCGACACGCTGCTGCTGCAGACCCTCACCCACATCCACGGCTCGGTCATCCCGATCCTCGCCAGCGACGGCACCATCCTGCTGGACGCCCGCGCCCACAAGACCATCTACGACGGCTGCACGGTCGCCCGGGCCCACGGCGCCACCGTGCGGCGCTTCCCGCACGACGACCCCGACGCCCTCGAGCGCCTGCTGCGCGAGGGCCCTCCCGCGCCGCGCCTGATCTGCATGGACGGGGTCAACAGCATGACCGGCAACCCGCCGGCGCTGGCGGCGTTCGCGCGCCTCGCCCGCGACCATGACGCCCTGCTGTACGTCGATGACGCCCACGGCTTCGGGGTGGTCGGCGAGCGCGGCCCCGGCGAGCCCAGCCCCTACGGGATGCGCGGCAACGGGGTCGTGCGCCATCTCGGCGAACAGTACGACAACCTCATCCTCACCGGCGGGTTCTCCAAGGCCTACTCGTCGCTGCTGGCCTTCGTCGCCTGCCCGCCCCAGCTCAAGCGGCTGCTGAAGGTGGCCGCCCCGCCCTACCTGTACTCCGGGCCCTCGCCGGTCGCCTCGCTGGCCAGCGCGCTGGTCGGGCTGCAGGTCAACGAGGCCCGCGGCGAGGCGCTGCGCGCCGCCCTGTACCGCAAGACCCGCCGGGTCCTCGACAAGCTCGCCGAGCTCGGCGCCGCCACCCTCAACACCTCGGGGTTCCCGATCATCGAGGTCCCGCTCGGCGACGCGGACGACCTCGACCAGGTCGGCAAGTTCCTGTTCGACCACGGGGTCAACGCCACGCTGGCGTTCTACCCGGGCGTGCCGCGCCAGGAGGTCGGCTTCCGGCTGCAGGTCACCGCCGCCAACACCGACGAGCAGGTGACCGCGCTGCTGGCGGTGCTGGAGGAGCTGGCGGCGACCTTCCCGCTGCGCCCGGTCAGCCAACCTCGGTGAGGCGCTCGGCCTGGCCGGCCGGGCCGATCCGCTGCTGCAGCCAGGGGGTCAGGTCGGCCGCGGGGAGCGGCCGGCTGAGGTGGTAGCCCTGGGCGAGGTCGCAGCCGAGCCGGGCCAGCTCGCGCAGGTGGGCCTCGGTCTCGACCCCCTCGGCGACCAGCCGCAACCCGAGCGAGTGGGCCAGGTCGATGGTGGTCCGCACGATCGCCCCAGCCCCCTGGTCCTCCAGCATCGGCAGCACGAAGCTCTTGTCGAGCTTCAGCTCATCGACCTCCAGCCGCTGCAGGTAGGCGAGGGAGGAGTAGCCGGTGCCGTAGTCGTCCACGGCGATGCGCACGCCGAGCGAGCGCAGGTCGCCGAGCACCTTGCCGCTGCGTTCCGGGTCGACCATCAGGGTGCTCTCGGTGATCTCCAGCTCCAGCGCGCTGGCGGGCAGGCCGAACGCGGCCAGCAGCTCGGCGACCTCGGTGGGCAGGTGGGTGTCGATCAGGTTGGCGACCGAGAGGTTGACGGCGATGCTGACGTCCAGGCCGGCCTGCCGCCAGCTCCGCGCCTGCGCCAGCGCGGTCCGCAGCACCGTGGAGGTGAGCGAGCGCATCAGCCCGGTCTGCTCGGCCAGCGGCAGGAACGTGTCCGGGTACAGCAGCCCCTGGCTGGGATGCTGCCAGCGCACCAGCGCCTCCACCCCGACCACCGCGCCGCTGCGGGTGTCGATCTTGGGCTGGTAGTGCAGCAGCAGCTGGCCCTGCTCCAGGGCCGTTCGCAGGTCCTCGATGGTCTGCAGCCGGTCGCGGCCGTGCTCGCCCGGGTGGAAGGCGTACAGGTGCCAGCCGCTGTGGGCCGCCTTCGCCTGGTACATCGCCACGTCCGCGCGCTGCAGCAGCTCGGTGGCGTTGCCGGCGTGGTCGGGGCAGACGGCGATGCCGACGCTGGCGTCCACGTGCAGCGCGACGCCCTCCAGGTCGAACGGCGCCTGCAGGGCGGCCAGCAGGCGCTCGGCCACCTCCGCCGCCTGGTGGCTGTCGGCGCCGCAGACCAGCACGGCGAACTCGTCGCCGCCCAGGCGCGCCAGCACGTCGTCGGCGCGCAGCTGCTCGGCCAGGCGCGGGCCGATCAGGCCCAGCAACCGGTCGCCGAGGTGGTGGCCGAGCGCATCGTTGACCTCCTTGAAGCGATCGAGGTCGAGGATCAGCAGGGCGACGCTGTCGCCCTCGCGGCGCACGCGCAGCGCCGCCTCCAGCTGGGTGTAGACCAGCCGGCGGTTGCCGAGGCCGGTCAGCTCGTCGGTGTGCGCCTGGCGGCGGGACTCCGCCAGCGACCGCACCTCGCGGAAGGTCAGCGCGGCGCGGCCGACCGCGGCCAGCACGGTGGCGGTGGCGAGCACCACCGCCACGGTGGGGACGGGGTGGAAGTGGTCGCCGACGAGCACCCCGAGCGCGCCGACCGCGAACAACGACGGCACCACCATCACCGCCCAGCCCTCCAGCCGGTGCCGGCCGGCGATCGCCGGGGTCTGCCACGCGGCCAGGCCGAGCATCACGGCGGTGGCGGGCCACAGCACGTCCAGCCACGTCCCGAGCACGTACGTGCCCCGGGCGACCTGGAACAGGTAGATGACGTCGACGGCGGCGAACACCGCCATCCCCGCCGCCAGCAGCCACCAGGCCCGCTCCGGCCGCCAGCCGAGCAGCGCGAACACGCCCACGATCATCACCAGCAGCAGCAGGTCGGCGATCGGGTAGGCCAGGTTGGTGACCACCGCCGCGGTGTTGCCGCCGGTGTCGGCCAGGATCGTCTGGAAGGCGAGCGCGGCGCAGATCGCGGCCGCGCCGAGCCCGCCGACCAGGCCGTCGAGCCAGACGCTGGGGTGGAAGCGAATGACCCGCTGCCGCACCAGCAGCACCAGCGCGACGTACAGGCAGGGGTAGATGGCCAGGAACAGGACGTCGGAGATCGACGGGAAGGCATCCGGGGCGTAGGTGCGCACCCACAGCCACCACACGACGTTCCCGGAGGTCCACACGGCCAGGCCGGCGCCGACGGACAACCAGGCCGCCCGCTCCCGGCGGACCAGCACGCCGCGTGCCAGGCACAGGGCCGCCGCCCCGGTGGCGACGGAGTCCAGCAGCCAGCCGTCCAGCAGGGAGTTCTCGACCTGGCTGGAACGCAGCAGCGTCGACAGGCCGTACGCGAGCAGGCCGGCGACCGTGACCACCTGCAGGGCGCGCACGACGAAGCGTCGGCGGGCCGGGAGTCCCCCAAGCAGCATGATGTGCTCCACCCGAGACGACAGTGATCTCTCTGA
>DASQWY010000484.1:0-2535 GCA_035640005.1 Actinomycetes bacterium | reverse complement strand
GCGCAGCACCCGCAGCAGCTCCCCGCCGCTGACCACGTCGAACCCGGCCCCGAGCGAGACCAGCCGCCGCAGCAGGGCCAGGTTGCCGTTGGCCTTGACCGAGTACAGGACCCTTGCCGGCCGGAAGGCGGCTTCCAGGCGCCGGTAGGCCGCTTCCACCGCGTCGAGTGCGTACAGGTAGAAGGGCGTGCCGGCCGCCGCGGCCAGCTCGTCGATCGCCAGGCCGTCGGCTTGCAGCACCCCGCCCTGGTAGCGGAACGCTCCGTCCGCGTCCATCCGGTACGGTTGGGCCTCGCGCATGCCGCTACCTCCTCCAGGTCAGGATCGGTGCCGGGGTGGCGCGCCGGACCTGGGCGCGCCGGACCTGGGCGCGCCGGGTCCAGGCGGCCGGCCGCAGGGTCCCCGGGTCGAGGACGGCGGCGGCGCCGACGGCGACCGCCACCAGGTGCTCGGCGCTGGCCAGGTTGGGGGTGGTGGCGAGGTCGACGGCCACGCCGGCGGCGAGCACGGCGGCCAGCGGGGCCGACCGGCTCCAGGAGGCCAGCGCGGTGGCGGCGGCGACCACCACCGCCGAGGTACCGACGTCCAGGCCGGCGAGGCCTTCGCCGGCCCGCGGCCCGGCCAGCCAGGCCAGGTCGACCAGGACGGTCGGGACGGCGTGGCCGAACGCGCCGATCGCCAGCAGCCGGTGGCCGCCGACGGCCGCCTCCAGCGGCCCGAGCAGCAGCCAGCCGGCGGCCACCGTCCAGGCAGCCTCGACCGGCCGCCTGACCAGGAAGGCGCTGCCGGCCAGCGGCAGCAGGACGCGGCGGGGCAGGTCGGTGGCCCGCCAGGCGCAGCAGGCCGCCACGGCCGCGTGCGTGGTCCCCTCGCGCCAGAGGCCGCTGACCACCAGCGTGAGGAGCACGAACAAGGCCGAGACCGGCGCGACCGCGAGCAGCCCGTCGCGGGTCACCTCCCGCCGGAACGGCCGCTGGTAGGCCATCAGCCAGTCCAGGCCGAGGTCGAGCGCGGCGATCATCCGCCCGGCCGCCGCCGGTGGCGGCGGCGCCCGCCCCGCCCGGCGGCGGGGGCCGGACCGGGCGGGGCGGGGTTCACTGCCGGCCCGGCGGGGCTCCGGCCCGGCAGGGCGGGCAGGTCCAGGACCGGCTGCCCGGCGAGGGCGGCGGCCATGTACTGCCGGAAGATCAGGGCCGGGAAGGTGCCGCCGTAGACCGGCCCGCCGTGGAACAGGTCGCGCATGGGGGCCTGCCTGGCCGCGTCGCCGACCCACACCGAGGTGGCCAGCTGCGGCGTGAAGCCGGTGAACCAGGCGTCGGCGTAGCCGGAGGTGGTGCCGGTCTTGCCGGCCACCGGCCGGCCGATGGCCACCCGGAAGCCGGTCCCGCCCGGCGCCACCACCCCGCGCAGCACGCCGGTGGCGGTGGCCGCGATCCCGGGGTCCAGCACCCGCCGGCAGGACGGCTGGGCCTGGTACAGGACCCGGCCGGTGGGGCCGGTGATGCGGGTGACGGCGAGCGGCTGGCAATGGACGCCGCCGGCGGCCAGGGTGGCGTAGGCGGAGGCCAGCTCCAGCGGGCTGACGTTCTCGGTCCCGAGCACCAGCGAGCAGTAGTCGCGCAGCGGCGTGGTGATGCCCATGCGCCTGGCCACGGCGATCGCGGCCGGCGTGCCGACCCTGACCATCAGCTGCGCGTACCAGGTGTTGACCGACGCGGCCGTCGCCCTGGGCAGGTCGATGCTGCCCAGCGGGGCGGCCTCGGCGTTGTGGACGGTGTAGCCGCCGGGGCATTCGGGCGCCACCACCGTCCTCGGCGAGGTCGTGTCGAACCGCTGGCCCAGTGGCACGCCCTGCTCCAGGGCGGCGACCAGGTAGAACACCTTGAACGACGAGCCGGGCGGGAAGCCGCCGCCACCCTGGCCGGTGGCCAGGTTCACCCGCGAGCGGGCGAAGTCGCGGCCGCCGACCATGGCCACGACCGCGCCGCTGGTCGGGTCGATGCTGACCAGCGCGGCGTCCGGCCCGGCACGGCCGAGCTGCTGGCGCACGGCAGCGTCGGCGAGCGCCTGGTCGCTGGGGCTCAGGGTGGTGCGCACGCGCAGGCCGCCCCCGTACACGGCCCTGGCCCGCGCTTTCGACCCGGCCGGCCCGAGCGCCTGGTCGAAGGCGTGCGAGCCGAGCAGCTGGCGGGTCACGTCGTCGACGAAGTAGGGGTAGCGGACGGTCTCGACGTGCAGGTGCGGCCGCAACGGCTCGCGCTTGGCCGCGGCGACCTGGGCGGGGGTGGCGAAGCCGACCGCCGCGATGCGGTCGAGCACCTGGTCGCGCCGCTGCCGCGCGGTTCGCCCGGCGGTCGGGCGGTACAGCCCGGGGTTGGCGATGGTGCCGGCCAGGGCGGCGGCCTGGGCCAGGTCAAGGCGCCGCAGCGGCAGGGAGAAGTAGTGCTCGGCGGCGGTGGCGATGCCGTAGACGCCGTCGCCGAAGTAGACCCGGTTGAGGTAGTCGGCGAGGATCTGGTCCTTGCTCAGGCGCCG
>DASQWY010000483.1:0-2971 GCA_035640005.1 Actinomycetes bacterium | reverse complement strand
CCGGCCCAGCCGCCGCCCGCCCAGCCGCCGCCCGCCGCCGTGCCGCCAGCGACCCATCCTCGGGAGGCGACCCCCAGGGTGGGCCTGTTCGACGCGGCCCTTCCCGCGCCGGAGGAGCCGGCCGCCACCTCCGAGCCGCCGGAGGCCGCCACCGGTCCCGTCCCGCCCACGACCCAGACCAGGAAGGAAGCCCGGATGGACGCGCCAGCGCCCCGGCCGACCCCGGCCCCCACCGAACCAGCGGAGGCCGCCGAGCCGGCCGCGACCGGGTCCCGCGAACCGACCGGACCCGCCCCCGACGCCGCTGAGCCCGCCGCCCCGTCCCAGCCCGCCGGCGGGCCCGCCCCCGGGCCGCACGAGCCCGCCGAGCCGCCCGGGCCGCCGGTCGTCATGCCCGGGCCCACGACCGCGATGCCGGCCGGCCTGCCGACCGCCTCGGGCGAGCTGAGCGCCGAGCAGGTGCTCGCCCGGCCACCGGGAGACGTCCCCGCGTCGGGCTGGCAGGCGTTCGTCTACCAGCTGACCGGCGGTCGCTGGCGCCCGCCGCCGGGCCCGGCCGAGCTGGCCCGCCGGGAGCTGGAGGCCCGCATCACCGTCCCGATCCAGGGCTGCCGGCGGATCGCGGTGGTGGCCCTGAAGGGCGGGGTAGGCAAGACGACCACCACCGCCTGCCTCGGGGCCACTTTCGCCGACCACCGCGCCGACCGGGTGGTCGCCGTCGACGCCAACCCCGACCCGGGCACCCTGGCCTACCGCATCCGCCGCGACACCACCCGGACCGCCAAGGACCTGCTCGCCAACGCGGACCGGCTGGAGCGGTACGCCGACGTGCGGGCCTACGCCTCGCAGACGCCGCTGCGCCTGGAGGTGATCGCCTCCGAGGCCGACCCCGGCCGCTCGGAGCCGTTCGGCGAGGACGAGTACCGCGAGCTGGCCAGCCTGCTGGAGCGCTTCTACTCCCTGGTGCTCACCGACTGCGGTCCCGGCCTGCTGCACTCGGCCATGCGGGCGATCCTGCCGGCCGCCGACCAGCTGGTGGTGGTCAGCGCCCCGAGCCTGGACGGGGCCCGCTCGGCCAGCCTGACCCTCGACTGGCTGGAGGAGCACGGCCACGGCCAGCTGGCGCGGTCCTCGGTGGTGGTCATCAACGCCGTCCGCGGCGGCGGCCTGGTGGACGTGGACAAGCTCGAGGAGTACTTCCGGCGCCGCTGCCGCGCGGTGGTGCGCGTGCCGTTCGACCGGCACCTGGAGACCGGCGCGGAGATCGTGCTGGACGAGCTGGCCACCTCCACCCGCCGCGCCTACCTGCAGCTGGCGGCGGCGGTGGCGGACGGCTTCGCCGCCCCCTCGCCGGCGCGGCGGGCGGACTTGCTATGATGACGGGTGGAGCGGCCGCCGCCGCGATCGCCGCCCACCCTCGTTCCTCCCGGGAGCCAGCGATGCCGACCTACGAGTACGCCTGCACTGACTGCGGCAAGCACGTCGAAGTGGTGCAGTCCATGTCCGACGAGCCCCTGACCACGTGCGCGACCTGTGGTGGCCGCCTGCGCAAGGTGTTCTCGCCGATCGGCATCGTCTTCAAGGGATCCGGGTTCTACCGGACCGACTCCCGCGGCAGGCAGCCCGCCGCCGACGGCAAGCCCGCCACGGCCAAGAAGGCCGACGAGGCCAAGGCCTCCAGCTCCTCCAAGGAGCCCAAGGAGAAGCCGGCCAAGAGCGCCTGAGCCGCACAGCCCGGGGGGCTGTGGACGGCCGGCGGGGTCGATCCCACCGCTTCGGTACGATGCCGGCGGTCATCCGCCGAGCCGGTGGCCGCGCCGCGGGGCGCTCCCCCGCCAGCCGAAAGGTGCAGCGCCATGAGCCGTCCTCAGGCCGAGCTCGGGGTCTTCGGTGGCTCCGGCTTCTACTCCTTCCTGGACGGGGTGACCGAGCACGTGGTCGACACCCCGTACGGCGCCCCCTCCGACGTGGTGGCGGTCGGCGAGATCGAGGGCCACAGGGTCGCGTTCCTGCCACGGCACGGGCGTCGCCACCAGTACCCGCCGCACCGGATCAACTACCGGGCGAACCTGTGGGCGATGAAGGAGCTCGGGGTCACGCGGGTGGTCGGCCCCTGCGCGGCCGGCTCGCTCCAGGCCGAGGTCGCCCCCGGCCACTTCGTCGTCTGCGACCAGCTGGTCGACCGCACCGCCGGCCGTTCCGACACCTTCTACGACGGGCCGCTGACCACCCACATCTCGTTCGCCGACCCCTACTGCCCCGAGTTGCGCGCCCTGGCCGTCAAGCAGGCCGAGGCGCAGGGGATCACCGTCCACGACGGCGGCACGATGGTGGTGATCCAGGGGCCGCGCTTCTCGACCCGTGCCGAGTCCCGGTGGTTCCAGGCGTCCGGCTGGAAGGTCATCAACATGACCGGCTACCCCGAGGCGCTGCTCGCGCGCGAGCTCGAGCTCTGCTACGTGAACATCTCCCTGATCACCGACTACGACGTCGGCCTTGAGGGCATGCCCGGCGTGGCGCCGGTCTCCCACGCCGAGGTCGTGCGTGTCTTCGAGGAGAACAACGCCAAGCTCAAGGACCTGCTGTTCGCGCTGCTGCCGGCCGTTCCGGCCGAGCGGTCCTGCCCCTGCGCGACGGCCCTGTCCGGGGCGCGGTTCGAGGCCTGACCGATGCGGTCCCCCTGGCAGGGCCCGCCCGGGCCCCGCCCGACCCGGCACGCCCCAGGCCCCGCGCCTGGCCCGACCGCGTCGCCGGGTTCCGACCGGGACCTGGACCCGGTCGTCCCGCTCGGCCCCCGCCGGGTCGCCGCCCCGGGCGGGCCCAGCCCGGAGCGGGCCGCCGCGGCACCCGTCCAACGCGGCGGCACCGGGCCCGGCCCCGGCTGGGCGGCCGCCGGGGGCGGCCCGGGGCGAGCCGGCGCAACGCCGTCCCGGGGCGGGCGGCGCGGGCGCGGTGGGCGCGATGGGCAGGG